>DATBGM010000230.1:0-45081 GCA_036557945.1 Bryobacteraceae bacterium
TCGGTTTCGATCGCCATGACCGCATCGGCTTTGCGTATCGCAGTATCGTCGGGGACCCCGTCCAAGGCGAACGTTTTTGCGATAGTCTCGACGTATTTCTTCCGCAGCTCGACCGATTTCGGATCGGTGCGAAAGTAATAGTCCTTCTCCGGCAACCCGAGGCCGCCCTGGTCCAGATCGGCAATCATCATGCGCGCGTCCTTCAGGTCGGGAGAAGGCGAAAACCGGAAAAATACATTCACTTGCCGTTCGTGCAAACGCGCGATCTCATCCAGCAGGCTCGCCGGATCATTGACTTTCGAAATGCGATCCATTTCCGGCTCGAGCGGCTTCGTGCCAAGCTGCTCGATATGGTCTTCATCGATGCAGGACTGGTAAAACGCACCGATCTTTTGATCCGTAGCCGAGCGACCCTGATTCTTTGCCGAGTCCTCCAGTATTTCCCGCAGGATGGTCTGATTGCGTTTATACAGCTCGTTGAAACGGCTCCAGCGGCTTTCGTCCGACGGAATCGGATTCGCCTTCATCCAGCCGCCGCACGCGTATTGATAGAAGTTCTGGCACGGATCGGCGGATTTATCCATCGCGTTCACGTCCGGACCATTCTGCGCGACCGCGCACGCTGCCATAGCGAGTACGGCACAGATCATTCGCTTCATATTTTTCTTTTCTCGTTTCACCAAACCCGGCAGCCATGCGCTGCGACCATCGGCTGCCCTTCCTTGCAGCCGAACGCCTGGGCAAACTCCGGCATGTTCTGCACGACACCGATCACACGGAACTGTCCCGGCGAATGCGGATTCACACGCACATCGTTACGCGAGAATTCCGGCCGCGCATTTTCACACCAGACCTGTGCGTAGCCGAGGAAAAACCGCTGCTCGGGGGTGTAGCCGTCGAGCTTTCCTTTGTCGACGCTGCCGTTTTCAAGTCCAGCAAGAAGCGCCATGTACGACAGCCGGATACCGGCGTTATCGGCGCCATTTTCGCCCAGCGTTAACCGGCCGTTCACATTGGCATCCGGTACCGGCTTGAATTGCGAATACTCGTTGACCAGGCAATCCGCCCGCTTCTTGAATTCTTCCTCATCCTTTTTCTGCCACCAGTCGCGCAGATTGCCGTCCGCATCGAAACGGCGACCCTGATCGTCAAAGCCATGCGTCAGCTCATGGCCGATCACCGTGCCGATGCCGCCCAGGTTCACGGCCAGATCGGCATCGCTTTTATAGAACGGCGGCTGCAGAATTCCGGCAGGGAAATTGATATTGTTCTGCAGCGAGCTGTAATAGGCGTTGACTGTGGGCGGCGTCATGTTGAACTCGGAGCGGTCTACTGGCTTGCCGATTTTGTTCAGCTCGCGATGAATTTCGAATTCGCGCGCGTTGCGCACATCGGCCACCAGATCCTCCTCCGTAATCGCCACGCTCGAATAATCTCGCCACTTCTCCGGATAACCGATTTTGTTGGTGACCGCTTTGAGCTTGGCAAATGCCTGCTGTTTCGTGGCCTGGCTCATCCATGCCAGCGAATCGATATCCTTTTCCATTTGCTGCTCAATCAGCTTTACAAGCTCCTGCGTCTTCTGCTTGGAGGCTCCGGCAAAGGCGCGCTCGACATACTTCTGCCCGAGTGCCTCGCCTAGCGCCGAATCGGTCGCCACGACGCAACGTTTCCAGCGCGGCTGCAATTCCTTGGCGCCTGTAAGATAACGGCCGTAGAAATTGAAGTTTTCTTCGACAAACGGCTGGCTGAGGCTCGGCGCATAAGCCGAGACGTAGTGCCAGACAAGATATGTTTTCAGATCTTCCAGGCTGGTTCCAGCAAGCGACTTATCGAGCGCTTTGAAAAATTCGGGAACCGCCACATTGAGCCTTGCGAAACCTGGTGAGCGCCGCTCAGCGAAGTAGGGTTTGAAATCGAAGCCTGGAATCAGCATTTGCAGTTCGGCGGCGGACATTTTGTGGTGCGTCAGATTCGGATCGCGGCGCGCGACGCGATCGAGCGAATGTTTCGCCAGTTCCGTTTCGATCGCCAGCACGGCTTTCGCGTCGGCCTCGGCTTTGTCGGCCGGCTCGCCAATTAGCTGAAGCATCCGCGAAACATGCTTCAGGTATTCGGCACGCGTTTTCTCGTCTTTCGGCTCGAGGTAGTAGCTCTTGTCCGGCAGACCGAGTCCGCCCTGGTCGATGTCGGCGATGGTCATGCGGGCGTTATCGGCATCCGGTGTAGCTCGAAAGGAGAAGAAGGACGTCACGCCCTGGTCTTGCAGATCAGCTACTGCGCGCGGCAGCGCCGGTTTATCGGCAATGTTGCGAATCCGCTCAATACCCGGCTTAATCGGATCGTAGCCGGCTTTATTGACGGCAGTTTCGTTCATGCAGGCCGCATAAAAGGCGCCGATCTTCTGATCGATCGCCGATCGCTCCTGGTGTTTCGCTGAGTCTTCCAAAATGCCGCGCAAAATCTCCTGGTTATGATTTTGCAGCTCGTTGAAGCGCCCCCAGCGCGAATATTGCGGCGGTACCGGATTTGCACTTTGCCAGCTTCCGCAGGCGTATTGATAAAAATTCTGGCAGGGATCGGCATTTTTATCGATCGCCTTCAGATCTACCCCCCCGTTCTGCTGCGCCGATACGCTGGGAGCAAGTAAAAGCAGGGCCAGGAGCACCGGAGCGAAGGCAGAACCGCGCATGTAAAAAAAGTAACAAACGCGCGGCGAGCGGCGGTCAGCGTTCCGCGCGATCGTATTCTCGTCGAGCGCGCTTGCGAGTGACTTTGCGTAACATCCACCACAGGAGAAGAAAGACTGCTGCAACCGCGATAGCTTCGAGCACATACTTATGGAACTCGGCAGAAGTCTGCTGCCATCGATCACCGACGAAATAACCGAGCGTGAGAAACACGGTCACCCACACGGCGGCTCCTGCATACGCAAACACGGCAAAGACCGGCCATTTTAATTCGGTTGTCCCGGCAACGACCGCGGTGAAGTGACGCACTCCGGGAATGAAGTAGCCGACCGCCAGCAGCCACGGCCCGGTACGATCGAACCAGGCGTGCACGCGTGCAAGCCGCTCGGCAGTGAGCCCGATATGACGGCCGTAACGGTAGATCACTTTGGGGCCGTAGACACGGCCGAGAAGGTAGCTGATGGTAATTCCGGTGGCGCTCCCGGCAAACGCCGTCAGAAAAGTGACCGGCGCGTGCATATGGCCTCTCCAAATCAAATATCCGCAAAACGTGAGCAGCGTTTCATCGGGTACGGGGAGGCCGACGATGCCGAGGACCAGCAGCAGAAACAGGCACGGATATCCATATTGCGAGATCCACTGGAAAACTGCGTCCATCGAGTGCGGCAGTCCAGAGAATAGCAGCCCGCGCGCATGAACAACTTGCTACGATTCCGTTATGGCACAAGCAAAAGGTCAACTGTTCGAGGTGAAGTGCCCCTGCTGCGAAGCGACTCTGCAGATCGATAGCGAAACGCAGCTTGTCGTGCGGCATCAGGAAGCGGAAAGGAAACCGCTGATCGAGGACCTGCACAGCGCCGTCGAGCAGCTCAAGGGGGACGCAGCGCGGCGCGACGACATGTTCGAAAAGAGTTTCGCCAGTCACCGCGGCAGCGATCAATTGCGCGAGAAACGCTTTGAAGAATTGTTAAAGCAGGCGAAAGAAGACAAGTCCGGAGCGCGGCCCAAGCGGCCCTTCGATCTGGATTAACGGGACGGCATCGTAGAATCAGCTTGATATGAAAGCTGTCGTTGCCGACTCAGCGGGCGGACCTGAAAGTCTGAAGTACATCGATTGCGAGCAGCCGAAGCCCGCCGCGGGCGAAGCGCTGGTGAAACTGGAGTCGATCGGCGTCAATTTTATCGACGTCTACTTTCGCAAGGGGCTGTACCCCGCGCCTGAGAAACCGGTCCGCCTTGGCAGCGAAGGTGCCGGCGTGATTGTCGAAACAGCAGCCAACGGCAAGCTCAAAAAAGGCGATCGCGTCGCTTATGCGATGGCGCGCGGCTCCTACGCCGAGTATGCTGCCGTTCCCGAAAAGTTCCTCGTCAAACTGCCCGAGAGTGTAAGTTTTGATGATGCCGCCGCAGCGATGCTGCAAGGCATGACCGCGCACTACCTGACACGCTCGACATTTCCCTTGAATAAGCAACACACCTGCCTCGTGCACGCGGCGGCAGGGGGCGCCGGTCTGATGATCGTGCAGATGGCGAAGATTGCCGGAGCAACCGTGATCGGTACTTGCTCGACAGAAGAAAAAGCGCGCCTGGTACGCGAGCATGGCGCCGATCATGTGATCCGATACACCGAAACGGATTTTGTGGAAGAGACGAAGCGCATCACAAATAGTGCCGGCGTGGATGTCGTTTACGATTCGGTCGGTAAAGCGACATTTGCAAAGAGCTTGGACTGTCTGAAGCCGCGCGGTCTGATGGCCAGCTTTGGGCAGTCGAGCGGCGCGGTCGGTGAGATCGATCCCTTAGTTCTCTCGCAAAAAGGCTCTCTGTTTTTGACGCGGCCAAGCCTGGCGCAGTATATTAGCGATCGCGCCGAGCTCGAATGGCGTGCAAAAGAAATGTTCGAATGGATAGCAGCCGGAAAATTGAAGCTCTGGATCTACCGCAAATACAAGCTGGCGGAAGCGGCTGAGGCGCAGCGCGATCTGGAGTCGCGAAAGACGACCGGAAAGCTGTTGCTAGAGCCCTGAATGCCACAGAGCGAATCGACCGAACGCCGCGCCCGGCTGCTCGGAGCGTTGAAGCCGGCGCGAACCGTCGCATTTCTGACAACAGCGCGGCCCAATGTGCAATATTTGAGCGGATTCACCGGCAGCAACGGCGCGGTGCTCGTGAGCAGTGAGCGCGCGCTTCTCTTCACTGATCCGCGTTATGCGACGCAAGCACCGCAGCAGTCGGATTGCGAAGTGGTCGTCGCCAAGGGGCCGCTGCTCGCCGAGGCCGGTAAGTGGATTAAGCGCCTGAAGTATCGCGCGATAGCTTTCGAGCAGAACCGGATCAGCTTCGAAGAATATACGCAGTTAAAGCAAGTGGCTGCCGGCGTGCGCTGGAAACCGGTGAGCGGCGTGGTGGAAACTCTGCGCATGACAAAGAGCGCAAGCGAGATCGGCACTATCAAAGCTTCGGTTCGCTTGAATTCGATCGCTCTCGAGCAGGCGCTCCAGCATTTTCACCCCGAGATGACAGAAGTCGATCTGGCAGCCGAGATTGAGTACCGCATGCGCCGGTTGGGGGCGGACGGCACAGCTTTCGATACGATTGTGGCTTCGGGCGAACGCACGGCGCTGCCGCATGCGCACCCCACGAATCATCCGATTCAGAACAATCAATTACTATTAATTGATATGGGCGCGAGCCTGGCGGGCTACGCCAGCGACATGACGCGCACCCACGCGTTAGGCAGCCTGAATACGAGGACTCGCCGGATGTACAAGGCAGTGCTCGAAAGCCAGCTTGCAGCGATTGCGGCCGTGAAGCCGGGCGTTACCTGTGGTTCGGTGGACCGCTCGGCGCGCAACGTTTTGCGCGGATATGGTTTAGAGAAGTTCTTTATTCACTCGACCGGGCATGGACTGGGTCTGGAGATCCACGAAGCGCCGCGCGTCGGCCGCAAAGAAAAGACGAAGCTCGCGCCGGGAATGGTGATTACAATTGAACCGGGCGTTTACCAGGAAGGATTGGGAGGAATCCGCATTGAAGATACCGTTTTAGTAACAAACCAGGGATGCGAGATTCTAACTCCGACAGGCAAAGAACTAGTGGTCCTGTAGCCGGCGTTTTTTGTTGCCGGAACACGAGCCAACCATGACCATAGAAGAAATCAGGAAGTTAATTGACGTAGTGAAAGAGACCGGCATCTCGGAACTGGAGGTGCAGCTTGGAGAGAACCGGGTCAAGATAACGGTTCATAAGTCGACGAATCAGGAGATGGTGGTACCGTCGATGGTGCCGATTGCGGTGACCGGGCCGGTAGCCAATCCAGTCGTGCCTGCCGCGGTACCGCATGCTGCACCCGCTGCAGAGCCGGCTTCGGTAGAGAGTCCGGGTGATAAGGAAGATGAACGGACAGTGCTCGTGAAGTCGCCCATCGTTGGTACTTATTACGACGCTCCGACACCTGGCGCCCCGTCTTTTGTCAAGGTTGGCGACCGGGTTGAACCGAAACAGGTACTCTGCATTATCGAGTCCATGAAGTTAATGAATGAAATCGAGGCTGAGATTGCGGGAACCGTCGTCGCCAAACATGTCGAAAACGGGCGTCCGGTAGAATATGGCGAATCCTTGTTCACTATCCGGCCCATCTAGAAAGCAAGCGATTAAATGTTTCGAAAAATCCTGATCGCGAACCGGGGTGAAATCGCACTCCGGGTTATCTGCGCGTGCAAGGACTTAGGAATCAGAACAGTAGCGGTCTATTCGGAAGCCGACCGGCATAGTTTACACGTTCGTTTTGCCGACGAAGCGATTTGTATCGGACCGGCGAAAAGCACGTTGAGTTATCTAAATATTCCCGCGGTAATCAGCGCGGCTGAAATTACCAATGTCGATGCGGTACATCCCGGCTACGGATTCTTAAGTGAGAACGCCGATTTCGCGGAAGTCTGCGAGCTCTCCGGAATAAAGTTCATCGGCCCGCGGCCGGACGTGATCCGCGATATGGGCCTGAAGCAGCGGGCGCGGGCGATTATGGGCAAAGCCGGTGTGCCGATTCTGCCAGGGTCGGAAGGTGTTCTTGCCAGTACGGACGAGGCCATCGCACTCGCTTCAAACATTGGCTATCCGATAATGCTCAAGGCGGCGGCGGGCGGCGGCGGACGCGGTATGCGCATCGTGCGGGCAGAAGCCGATCTTCCCGCGCTGCTTACACAGGCGCAGAGCGAGGCCGCAGCGGCATTTTCCTGCGGAGATGTCTACATGGAGAAGCTGATCGAGGCTCCCCGCCATATCGAATTTCAAGTTTTAGCCGATGAGCACGGCGCAGTGGAGATTCTCGGCGAACGCGAGTGTTCCATTCAGCGCCGCCATCAGAAGCTGCTCGAGGAATCGCCTTCGCCTTCCCTCAGTCCGGAGCTGCGCGCCACAATCTCCGAGCGGCTGCGCGTTGCGATGAAAACTGTAGGCTATACAAATGCCGGAACGGTTGAGTTCCTGATGGATGAAAAGCGAAACCTTTACTTTATCGAGGTGAACGCGCGCATTCAGGTGGAACATCCGGTAACGGAGTTTGTGACGGGAATCGATTTAGTCAAAGCGCAGATACGGATTGCGGCGGGCGAAGAGTTAAGCAGCATCTTCCAAATGCCGGTGACGCTTTCCGGGCACGCCATCGAGTGCCGTATCAATGCAGAGGATCCGCACACCTTTGCTCCCTCGCCCGGGCGAATCACTGGATTGAATCTGCCCGGAGGGATCGGCGTGCGCGTGGACACGGCCGCTTACACCGACGGCCTTATTCCTCCTTATTACGATTCGCTGGTCGCAAAGCTGATTACATACGGTAAGGACCGGGACGAAGCCATCTTACGTATGCGGCGTGCGCTGAGTATGTTTGTCGTCGAAGGAATACATACGACAACTTCGCTGCATGACAAGATTCTTTGCGACGAAAACTTTGTTGCGGGTAACTTCGATACGACGTTTTTATCGAAATTCCTGGTGACAGGAAACGGCACGGGCCGGAATTAGCTCATCTGCATAAGTTATAGAACAGTAAGACAACCGGCAGTGCGAACAAGCTGCTATCGAGCCGGTCCAAGATACCGCCGTGACCGGGAAGTAAATTGCCGCTGTCCTTCACGCCGGCGCCGCGTTTTATGGCGGATTCGGCCAAGTCTCCAAATTGACCGGCAATGTTACCGAGGAACGCCATACTTATTATTTCCCATTTAGCAATCTGCGGAAGGAAGTAGCCCAAATAAAGAACTCCGAATACAATCGAACCTATAACAGAAGCTATTGCACCCTCCCAGCTCTTCTTTGGACTTACAACAGGTGCGAGCCGGTGCCTCCCGAACTTACGTCCAATATAGTAAGCGACAGTATCTCCTGCCCAATTCAGCGCAAGCGCAAAAAACAGCAGATGAACACTTTCCCGGCGCAGATCGATAGCAAAGCCCCAGGGAGCGAAGGTGTAAAGCGCGCCGAGCATTGCGCACGCAATATACGGGAGAATTTCGCGTAGGTCAGTCAAGCGCAGCGCGCGGATGGCAAGCACTATGACTGCGAAAATTAGTGCCGGCAAAAAGCTATTCCGCATCCACGAAAATTGCGGTCCAAATAGAACAAAAATTCCGACAATAGCCCCGACGAGTCCAGGACTGGGAACTCCGTGCGCGTCGACTAATGCATCGAATTCGCGATAGCAGAGGAGCCCGGTCCCGAGCGCGGCAATCCAGAAAACCGCTTGCGGCGCGAAAAAAATCAGATAAAACGCTAGAGCAAGCAGGCCGAGCGCCGTAATCAGGCGCTTCATATGGCGAGCGGTTTCAAATCAGGCGAGTTGGCGAGGCGCAATTCTGTTTTTATATCATTGCGCGCCAGCGATCTCAGGCGAGCGGTAGTTCCAGGATCTCCTCTTCGAAGCTATATGGGCTAGCCTCGAGCGCCAGTGCGGGCGTGCGCGTCAGTCCGCCGAAACGCCGCTCGCGGTTCTGATAATCCGCGAGGGCTTCGAGCAGTTCCAGACGCGTAAAGTCCGGCCACAGCGTATCGGTTACGTACAGTTCGGCATAAGCGATCTGCCACAGGAGGAAATTGCTGATACGCATCTCGCCGGAGGTGCGAATGAGCAGGTCCGGATCTTTCAAACCGGCAGTGTAGAGATGCTCCGAAATCGCCTCTTCGGTAATTTCGAGCGCATCCAGATTGCCCTCGTTGCGCGCGTTCTCGAGCATCGCGTTAACTGCATCGACCAGCTCCGTGCGGCCACCATAGTTAATGGCCAGATTCAAGCGCATACCGCGATTGCGCGCCGTTTTCTCCGTGACATGCTTCAATTCGGATTGCACACCGGCAGGCAACGATTCGAGCCGCCCGATGGCGAACAATTGAATGTCGTTGCGCATAAGGTTTGGAAGTTCGCGCCGTAAATAAACGCGCAGGAGCCTCCAAAGACCCTCGATCTCATGCCGCGGGCGTTTCCAGTTTTCGACCGAGAAGGCGTAAAGCGTGAGCGCTTCGAGACCAAGCTGGGCGCATGTTTCGACAGTCGTTCGCACCGGGTCGACGCCGGCTTTATGCCCGAGAATACGCGGATAGTTCCTCTGCCGGGCCCAGCGCCCATTGCCGTCCATGATAATTGCGATGTGGGCGGGGATACGTTTCGGGTCGAGTTGCGTGGCAATTCGCCATTCGCGGTCGCCTGGAGTGAGAGCCTCGAGCAGGTGCTTCATAGCGCAAAGCTCTATAATACATCAAGAAGACTCCCCGGCGGCATCCGGAGGATTACGACCAAGATAGCAGCGGCGCACAAAAAGCTGCCAAACGGCAGCTCATAGTTGCGCGCCGACTTCCGCCTCCAGAGCACCAGAATCAATCCGATGAACGCTCCCGAAACTGCGGCCAGAGTAACCGCGAGCAAGCCGGCTCCCGGTCCGAGAAAAATTCCCATCATTGCCAGCAGTTTGACATCGCCCAAGCCGAGAGCTTCCCGTTTGCGGATATAGCCCCAGAGCGCGCCGACTGCCCAGATCGGCAATCCCAGAACCAAAGCGCCGGCGAACGCATTCGCGAGCGACTGCCAGCGTCGACTTGCATCCGGCAACACCAGTTCGCCAATAAAGCCGGGCAATATGATGAAACACGCCAGAATCAACCCGGCAATGCTGCCGCCAATTGTGCATTCATCCGGCAGAAGACGTTCTTCCAGATCCGTCCAAAAGAGCACGACCAGAATTGCCGCAAACAGCATCCATTTGAACGCAGCCAGTTCAACACCGTAGCGCGAAGCAATCAGCAGGAAGAGCGTCGCTGTTGTCAGCTCGACCAGCGGATAGCGAAGGGAAATCGGCTTTGAGCAGGAGCGGCAATGCCCGCGCAGAAACAGGTAGCTTAATACCGGAATATTTTGCGGCCACGGCAACTGCGTGCCGCATTCCGGACAAAACGAGCGTGGAGCAACGATAGAGAGATCACGTGGGATTCGGTAAATACAGACGTTCAGAAAACTCCCGAAGATCAGGCCGGCGAGGAAGACGAAGGAGAGATACACAGGCTGCATCTCAGCCCGCCAAAGCTTTCCGATAGGAGGCGAGTGTGCGCTCAACCATCTGTTCCAGGGTAAATTCGTGCTCGACGCGGAGACGCGCCTGGCCTCCGAGCCGGCAGCACAGCATCCGATTGTCTCTGAGCTCGCCGATGGCTCGTGCAAAAGCCGGCGCATTGTTTTCGACCAGCAGACCGGTGACGCCATCCTCTACGATCTCGGGAAGTCCCCCGACACGGCTCGCAATCACCGGAATGCCCAAACTCATCGCAAAAAGAGCAGCCGAGCCCAAGCCTTCCGATTGCGTGGCATAAACGAACACCGAAGATTCGGGCAAATCGAGCGCGAGGTCTTCGGAAAAGGTAACAGCAGTGCCCGCCAGGCGAGCCGCCCGCTCGACAAGCGTGCGTCCTTTTGCTGGATCGCGCGACGCCAGCGCAACGGCCTTAAAATCGGGCTTGGCGCCGGATGGCGGAACGCTTCGCTCGAAACCGTCGTAAACAACATCGATTTTGTCGCTCGAAATGCCGGCGCGCACAAGTTCGCGGGCAACAAATCGAGAAACGGCGAGATAACGCCGCGCGCGGGCATATTTCCAGCGCGAGAAAACGCCGGCCTTCACCGGGAATGCAACACGCCGGGAAACAACAAATGGCGCGTGCGCCGCAAGCGCGGCGAGAGTATGTGAGCGGGCATCATGCGCGTGAACGAGACTTGCCACACGCGCGCGGCTGCGCACATTTTTCAGCGTCGCCTCATGCACCTCGAAGGCCAGCGCTTTCGCAGCCGACCAAAGCGGCGTATACGGGCGCGCGAGTAGTTCCGAAACATGTCCATCTTTTTGCAATGCGCGCATGAGAAGCAGAACCTGCCGCTGCCCGCCGCGCATTTCTCGTCCCGTATCGATATGAAGGATCTGCACGTCAGCATTTCCGGCCGGGCGCCATGAGCCGCGCCTTTGAATATTTCGCGAAATTGTAGAAGGCAGCCATATAGGCGATGGCCAGGCCCTCTACCCCGTCGAGAAAGCCGAGTTTCAAAACATACGTTTTAAAGAAGGCATAAGGCGGATCGAAGAGTAAACGGGCGAGCGGCACGTCTTTCTCGCGAGCCGCGATCTCTTGCGCGGCCAGCGTCGTATAACGATCCATGGTGCGAAAATGCTCGCTTAGCGAGCTACAAGTGAAGTGCAGCAAATTGGATTCAAGATGGCCGACGGTCCCCTGGACGGTAACGGATTCATGCACGAAGTCGCCGACCCATTTCGCTTTTGCCCGGTTAAACAGACGTACTTTGCGATCGGGATACCAGCCGCTATGCAGAATCCAGCGGCCGAGATACTGCGCGAGCCGCGGCATAGTATAGCCATCAAAGCGCGGTCCGGACTTCTTGATCTGCCAGATTTCGGCTTCGAGAGCTTCGCTCAAACTCTCGTCGGCATCGAGCGACAGAATCCAGTCGTGGGAGGCAAGCTCGGCCGCCGTATTTTTTTGCGCGGCATAACCCCGCCAGGACGCTTCTTCCACGCGCGCGCCCAGTTTCCGCGCAATCTCGACGGTTCGATCGTTGGAGCCGCTGTCGAGCACCAGAATTTCATCGCAGCAGCGTAGGCTTTCGATTACCCGCGCAATATTGCGCTCCTCGTTGAAGGTGATGATCGTCGCCGAGATTTTCATTAAGCGGCTAAAACCCATGCACGGGTACGATGGTAGCCGATATTACGAAGATAACGAGCGCAAGCACGGCGAGCCAGATACGTTCGCGAGAAAGCGGCCTCGCGTCATATATCAGAATGTGACGCCGTCCGAAGAAGAACATGACGACAGCCCAGAGCCACCAGGGCCAGTACAGAAAACCGGCTGCTATCAAGGCGAGTACAACCAGCAGACCGACGCGCCGATGCCAGTACCCGGAGCCAAGGGCGTAGAGAATATGCCCGCCGTCAAGCTGACCGATGGGAAGCAGGTTGAGCGCGGTAGCGAAAAGGCCCACCCAAGCCGCCATCGTAAAGGGATGCAGCAAGACCTGGCCGCCGGCGGCAATCCCTGGGAAGCGCAGGTGCTCGAGAAACAGCAGAATCAGCGGCGACCCGAATACAACCGAACTGCCCGGTTGCGCCGGGCTGGTCTTTGATAAAACAACACCGGCAATCAGAAAGGGAAGCAGTACGGCGAAGCCCGCCAGAGGTCCTCTGATGCCGATATCGAAGAGCGCTTCCCGGCTGTAGATCGGCGAACGAATTCGGATGAACGCGCCGAATGTCCCGAACATCAAAGGTGAGGGAAGAAAGAACGGCAAGCTTGCATTCACTCGACGGCGTCGGCATTCCAGGTAGTGCCCGAACTCGTGCGCGAGCAGAATGCTGAGGAGCGGAACAGAAAAGTAGAGGCCCTGCCACAGCCCCCGGTCAAACTGGATGAGATGCGAATAGCTCCGAAGCAGAACATCGGCATCCAGCGCCCGCCCGCCCGAGAAGCTTTCGACCAGTGCGGACCCGAAGCTCGTGGTAGTGAAGAAAGTCGCCAGAAAGAGCAGGCCGTGGCCCAGCCAGGCTCGCGTGGAAACAGCCGGTGAAGAATCGGTTATGGCAGCCACGGCATCGTTGGCGCCAGCGGTAGTTCCGGAATCGCCCACAAGAAGCTACACAGTTTTGCAACCGGCAGGCTATAAAATTTGCAGACTCATAATCCTACAAAGTCTGCAACTCTTTGCCTGGCTTAAAACGAACGGCTTTGCCTGGTGGAATGGCGACTTCGGCTCCTGTTCGAGGATTGCGGCCGATTCCGGTCTTCCGCGGTCTCACGTTGAAGATTCCAAAACCACGCAACTCAATCCGGTCTCCCTCGGCCAGAGCTTTCTTCATGCTTTCGAAGACGGTCTCCACTGCCATCTCGGCTTTTGTTTTGGTGATTCCCGTCCGGTTGACCACCTCGTTGATGATGTCCAGCTTGATCAAGGATTCTCCAGGAGCTAGCCGCTGACAAGCCAACCAGCAATGTTTATGATATGAAAGCCTTTAATGCGCTGTCAACGTGCCTCTCCGGCGGACGTGTCGGCAAAACAACGCAATTTTTTCCGGGCCGTACGCCCTTTCTGTTCGTTATTACGCATTTCCACGTAAGAAAAATCGCCAGCCGCTGATGAATAGCCGTTTATCTTTGTCTATGAATTGGTTACCAATTTGCTCCGACCTGTGTAGTGACTGGAATTCCATGAAGCAGTTGGAAATTCTACTGGTCGAGGATTCTCCGAGTGACGTGAGGCTGATTCACGAAGCGCTCCGGGAAACAGGTGTGAATATTTCGGTTCGTGTAGCTCAAGACGGGCTCGAAGGGATGGAGTACCTGCGCCAGGCCGAATGTGGCGCGCGCCGGTGTCCTGACCTGGTTTTGCTCGATTGGAATCTGCCCCGCAAAAACGGGCGCGAGGTGTTAGCGGAATTGAAGTCTTCGGCCGGTCTGAAACAGATTCCCGTGCTGGTCATGACCAGTTCCGCAGAGGAAAAGGACGTCCACGATGCCTACGCGCTGAATGCGAACTCGTTTATCACGAAGCCAGCCGACTTGAACCAGTACGTGAATACCATTCGCGCCATTGAGGCATTCTGGTTCTTTACCGCAACATTACCGTCAAACTGGCGTCAACCACGCCCGGCGCAAAGCACGAAATCCGTACACGCCTAACCTAGGCGCTGGCGCGCACTTATCGAACGCTGGCTTTCCTGGCTGCAGTAAGCGCGGCTTCATAGTTCGGATGATCGCCAACCTGCTGCACATACTCCACGTGGCGGAGCGTGTTGTTTCCATCCAGTACAAAGATGGCGCGGCTTTCAATGCGCAGATTGGGAATCAGCGTCCCGTAATTTTCGCCAAACGAACCGCTGCGATGATCGGAAAGCATATTTACCTTCTTGAGCCCGAAGTTGCCGCAGAAGCGTTTCTGGGCGAACGGAAGGTCCATACTCACCGTATAGAACGCGATGTCCGGCAAGCCTGCGGCAGCCTCTTCGAAGCGTTTGGTTTGCGCATCGCAAACCGGGGTATCAAGCGAGGGCACAACACTGAAAATTCGGACGCCGTTGCCGGTTTTGGCAAGGTTTACCGGTTGTAAGGAGTCGTCTACTACGTTGAAATCCGGAGCTTTTTGTCCCACTTCCAGCTCCGGCCCGTCTAGTTCGAAAGATTTACCCTGCAAAATGGTGGTTCGGGTGGTCGTCGCATTCGGCATCGGCCACAGTTTAGCAGAAGGTTTGGGATTCGGGGACTCGCAAAATCTCAGCTTTTTATCAACTGCGTAAATTCGGCCAGCGGCCTGGTATTCATTACATCACCAGCCTCTAACCAACCCCGGCGCGCGGTCGTTACTCCGAACCGCATGTTCTGAAAATGAGCCGGGCGGTGCGCGTCGGTCGAGATGGTAAACCGGCAGCCGAGGCGTTTGGCAGCGCGAACCAGGTGAGCCGGCAGGTCGAGGCGTTCGGGGCTGGCGTTGATCTCCAGAAAAATGTTGCGCCGCGCGGCCTGGGCGGCAATTCGCTCGAAATCGAAGCTGTACGGATCCCGTTGCAGGATCATACGGCCTGTAGCGTGGCCCAGGATGCGTAAGCTGGGCGACTCGAGGGCCCGCGCCAGCCGGTCGGTCATTTCGGCCCGCTCCAGACTAAAGTAGCTGTGGACGCTGCCGATCACCAGGTCGAGCTCGGCCAGCGCGCTTTCGGCCAGATCCATGCTACCGTCGCGCAGAATGTCGCACTCGATGCCGGAGAAAACGTGTAGCGGGAAACCGTCGCGATTCAGCTCTCGTACCTCGCGAGCAAATGCTACAACACGTTCTTCGTCAAGACCGTTGGCCATCGCTAAAGCTTTGGAATGGTCGGTGATGGCGATGTACTCGTAGCCAAGCCCGGCCGCGGCTTCCGCCATCTCGCGCAGAGTAGCTTTGCCGTCGGTAGCGGTGGTATGCATGTGGAGGTCGCCGCAGATATCCGACAGTTCCACGAGCTTTGGAAGTGATCCGTCTTGTGCCGCTTCGAGCTCGCCGGAATTTTCGCGCAGTTCAGGCGGGATCCAGGCATAGCCGAGGCGGCGATATACTTCTTCCTCCGTTTCGCCGGCCACTCGCTGGTTGGTTTCGAGCGTGAAGAGCCCGTATTCGTTGAGCGTGAGCCCGAGTTTGAGAGCCGCCGTGCGAAGCGCAACATTATGCTCTTTGCTGCCGGTGAAGTACTGGAGCGCTGCGCCGAAGCTTTCGTGCGGCAAAGCGCGAACGTCGACCTGCATGCGCTCCAGACCGTAAGTGACGCTGGCTTTATTGCCGCCTTGCCCCAGAATTTCCTGCCGTTTCGGGTGGTTGACAATATGCGCCAAGGCTCCCGCTGCGCCCGCGCCGGTAACGAGCAGATCGAGATCGCCAAGTGTTTCGCGGCCGCGGCGAAGGCTGCCGGCAGCTTCCACCTGCTCGATGCCCGGCAGCGCACGGAATTCGGCAGATAGCTCGTCGGCAATGCGGCGGCCGAAGCTGAGCAGAAAACGGCCGGCACTCTTACGATAGGCCTCGATCGAGCGCAAGACTTTCTCCTCGAGCTTTGCGCCCATGCGCGGCAGGTCGCGCAGCTTGTGCTCGCGGCAGATGCGCTCCAGATCATCGACCGACTTCACCCCATGATGTTCGTAAAGCAGCGCGATGCTCCTGGGCCCGAGGCCCTGGATCTTGAGCAGTTCAAGAGCGGAGGCGGGATACTTCTTCAGCATCTCGTCGCGGCGATCGAACGAACCGCGCTGACAGACTTCGGCCAGCACCAGGGCGAGTCCCTTGCCGATACCGGGAATCTCGGTGACTTTACGCTCCGGGTTACAGACGATATCGGCTACGCGCTCGGGATAGCCGGCAATAACGGCCGCGCCATTGCGATAGCTGCGGATACGAAAGCCGTCGTCACCGGCGACTTCCATGAGGTCCGCCGTTTCGTAGAGCAGGCGGGCGATTTCCTTATTTTCCATGGATACGCTCGCGTTCGGCCCGGGTCGGGAGAGCTTTCGACACGAGGGGCGACGGCTCGACATGCACGAGCACATCGGCGACCCACGGCACATCGCGCTTGATTGCCGAACGAACTTCAGCCGCGATTTCGTGTGATTTCTGTACCGTCAAATCCGGGTCGACTTCGAGATGCAGATCGACGTGGTAGCGCAACCCGGTACGGCGGGCGAAGCATTTTTCAATCCCGAGGCTTCCCTTCACACCCAGAGCCGAGCGGCGGATTTCCGCCAGCTTTCGCGGCTCCGGCATGGTATCAACCAGTTGATCGACGGTTTGCCAGACAACGCGCGCGGCCAGAAAAATGATGAAGATGCCGATAATGATGCTGGCGATGCGATCGGCCGCGCCGAAACGGGCCGGCTCGAGCAAAGTGAGCAGCACGGCCGCGAGTGCGACAGACGTGGAAATCAGGTCGGTAATGTCGTGCCAGCCGTCGGCCTTGAGCGACGTACTGCCGATTTTGAAGCTGAGCCGGAATTTGGCAAGCGCCAGTCCGACTTTCAAGACGATAGAAGCAAAGAGCGGATAAAGGGCGTAAACAGGGAGTTGTTTTACTTCCGCGCCGGAAACCATGCTGTGCCAGAGAATCGCGGCTCCGGCGAGCAGCAGCATAGCGCCCACCGCGAGACCGGATAGAGTTTCGTAGCGGCCGTGCCCGTAGGGATGCTCTGCATCGGGCGGTTTGCTGGCAATCCAGAAGCCGACATACACGACACCCGAAGAAAGAACATCGCCCGCCGCTTCGAGACCGTCGGAGAGGACGGCGTGGGAATCGGCCCGCAGGCCGACGAAAATCTTAGCCGCCGAGAGAAGCACGCCCACGACCATGCTGACCAGGGCCAGCAAACGTCCTAATGATTCTTCCCGATTGAGAACGAAGGCTGCGCCGGGTTCAGCGGCCATACCTCACGAGCATAACGCGCTCAAAGACCGGACAAAGCGCCCGGATTCGGTTCTGAAGTATCGGTAGATTCGAGTTCGGGAGGGTTGGATTCTGTGGAATCGGGTTCGGAGTTGCGGTTAGCCTTTTTTGCCAGGCGTTTGGCCATCTTTTCCTGGCGGCGCTCTTTTCTCTCCTGCTCTTTCTGACGTTTTTTAAAGGTCTGAGGACCACGGCCTGGCATGATTGCTCCTTCAAAAATTTGGGCGGCTGCGCAGCTACGGATGGGAGCGCAGCCGCCTGAGTTACCAAGAATTAGCGGAACGAAGACGTTTTACCAACGGGAGCGTGCACTGCTCTGCCCGTGGGACCGCCCGCCGAAACTGCGGCGCGGACCGCCGGACGGTTTGGGGCGCGCTTCGTTCACGTTCATGGCGCGTCCGTGCAGTTCCGCGCCATTTAACTGCGAAATCGCTGTCTGAGCCGCGTTGGCATCGCTCATTTCCACGAAAGCGAAGCCGCGCGATTGCCCGGTATCACGATCCGTGACAATGTTCACACGGTCCACCGGTCCATACGCTTCGAAGGCGGCCTGTAAATCGGCTGAAGTGGCTTGATAGCTCAGATTTCCGACAAAAATATTAGTCATTCTCTGACTCCTTGTGAGTTTGGGATTATCTTTGTCAGACTGCTGAAGAACCGACTTGAGGAAGGCAGAACTAGCGGCCGGAGGGCACTCGGATGGGATACGGATGCGGGCAAAGACGTCTTCAGGATAGCAGGGTTTCAGAGTGAAAGAGCGATTTTGAAGGAACGAAGCCACTCCCGCGGAGGAAGGCCGCCCGGAAAGGCGGCCTGCGGCTGGAGGGGGCCGGGCCCCCCGCAGGACCTGGCACTGCTACTTTTCGCCGTTGACCAGGACGCTTGCGCCCCACATGGAGCGGTTATCGCCAACGTTATTGGCGCCCCACATGGAGCGGCTGTCCCAAATGGAGTTAGCACCGGCAGTACCCTGTGCTCCCCACATGGAACGTGTGTCCCATATCACCTGGTTGGAATCAGTCAACGACGCGCCCCACATGGAGCGGGCTCCCCACATGGAACGCGCGCCCCACATGGAGCGGTCGCTCCAAATCGAGGACGGATCGAAAACGATTGAGACCGAGCCGGATGCCGGGTCCACCTGGGCTAGAGGAGACATGGCGGTTCCGGACGGGACTTCGGTGTTAGCCAACGCCATCGCGGCACCGAGGTCGAGGTAGCCCGCGCCCACGGTGAAGAGATCGTAGTAAGCGACAAAAGTCTGTCCGCTCGCCGGATCGGCAACGGAGCTTGAATCGGGAAACGTTTTATAAGCCGTTTCCATGAGGATCGCCTTCACCTGGTCGGGTGTAAGATTCGGGTTGGCCTGCAGCAAGTCGGCCGCGGCGGCGCTGACGACGGGGGCCGACATACTCGTTCCACTGAGGACGAAGTAGTATTTGGAAGCCTGCCCAACTTGTTTTGTGTTGACATTCTGGTAATAGTCAAGGGTAGCGACGTTTGCCGGGTTCTGTTTCGCAAGCGTGCTGCCCGGAGCGAGCAACGAGACAACCAGGTTACCGGGAGCGACCAGGTCCGGTTTGACAACGTGGTCCACGGCCGTCGGGCCCTTGGAGCTGTAACTCGCGATCAGGTCATCCGTACGTGATGGCGTGCCTTCGGACTTCATCGAACCGACGGTGATCACGTATGGATCGTTGCCGGGCGCGTTGATCGTTCCGTAGCCTTGTTCGCCGAAGGTGTTATCGCGGCCGTCGTTTCCCGCCGCTGCGACCACCACAATGCCGGCACGCCAGGCGGCCTCGACAGCCTGGCAAAGCGGATCCTGGGTGTAGCTCTCATAGACCGGACGGCCAACAGAGAGATTAATTACGCGAATATTGAAGATGTCCTTTAGCGCAATCGCCGTATCGATGGCAAGGATCACATTGCTTTCGGTACCTTCGCCATTCTCGTCCAGAACTTTGAGATTGACGATATTCGCGCCGTAGGCCACCCCTTTGAAATTGCGTTTGCAGGTGTTGCACTGAGAGGAAAGGCCGTTGGAGGCGATGATGCCCGCAACATGCTGGCCATGACCAAACTTGTCGGGCGCGGACATACTGGAAGGAAGCTGCACGCCGATAGGCAAGGGGGCGATAACCGACCCCAGTAAGGCTGTAATGTCCTGCAGGGCGGAAGGCTGCGTGAAATCGTAACTGTAAACGGGGGGTCTTCCGTTTCCAAGGTTCGTCTCGCTATTCACGCCGCTGTCGATGACGGCGACACCAATGCCGGAACCGGTAAATCCGGCGCCCCAGGCGGCAGTCGCATTAATTGCGGCAGCAGTGTTATCAAGCCGGGCCTTGATGTGGCGATCGGGCGAGATAAATGCCACTTCCGGATCATTCGCCAGAAGTTGAATAGCGAACGCAGGTAGACGATACAGCCCCGCGCGAGCGCTTCGCAGGCGACCCCGGGTCGAACCGCCGAAAGCGGCGATGGTATGCTCCTGACCGGCGCCGGGCTGGTGCTTCCATTGGACGATAACCGGTACAGGCTGTGCCGAAAGTGAAAAACCATTACGGAATTCGCGCGCCAGTTTGAATTGTTGAGGCGGAGCCGCAAAGGCTGCTCCTGCCAGAAAAAGGATTGAGAAGTATCTTTTCACGTAGACTCCTGGATTGGTCTAAAGAGGGAATCGCGAGCAGGTCACCCGCGATGTTCCGCCAGGAGACTCATCGGCCATTCTGAGCAGATTCGAGAGCCGGCGCGGCCGCGCAAGTAGTTGAAAACAGCTCAAACAAGGTGGTTTTCTGAGGGCTTATAGGTACAGGAGGTACTACCTTGCGCCAGGCGCAGAGTGAAGTCGATTGCTCTGGACAAGCGTAGAATGAGGCAGACATGGTGTCTCGGGAGCTGTTGAACGAACTCCGAGCGTGCATTCAGGAGAGGCGCATCGAGCAGGGCATCGCTCTGCTCGAGAGAGAACGTGACCATTTCCGGGAGATCCGGCCCGGCGAAACGGCAGCGGGGTTAGCGGCCGGCGTTCTCGCTCAATGGCTGGATGTCGGCTTCCAGGATTCCGGCTTGCTGGAATCGATCCTCGAGCGTTTTGATAAAGCCGCACGACAGGCGCTTCCGCTCGGCGACTACCTGAATCTGCGAATGGCGGAGGCTTTGATTTCCATGCGAGCGGAGGAACTGCCCGCCGCACTGCGGCACCTGGATGCGGTACTGGCCCTTGCCGAGGAAGCGGCAGATCCGAAAATCTCACTGATTGCGAAATTGTGGAAGGCGCGCTGTCTGCGCAAGGCAGGTGAGTACCGGCAGTCGCTCGAGATTACGCGTGAAGGAATGCGGTTAGCAGCGAGCCTGCAGCTTTGGCCGGTAAAGGCGGTCATGCAGACGCTGGAAAGCTGGATACTATTTCAGAACGGCGAAGCCAAAGAGTCGGTCCGCATTCTGCAGGAAGCCGAAGCCATCCTGCGCGACACCGACGATTACATCACGCTCGGCAATATTCAATCCGCTTACGGCCGGATTGCACTGCGCGAGGGCCGGTACGATCACGCGCTGAAATTTTTTGAACTATCGATCGGATACTTCAAACGGCGCGACTCGCTCGAGGGCTACCTGGCGCGGTCGCTGACGAACATGACGCAGGCCAAGCGCTTTCTTGCTTTGCAGCTCCGGCGCAGCATGGATGCGCGCTGGGAGCGCCAGAAGCGCAACGGCACATCGCCGGCAAGCGATCGGGAGAAGCAAGGGAAAACGGGCCAGCTCGAACGAATGTACGAATTGTTGCGCAGCGCGCAATCGGACCTGGCACAGGCGGAGCGCATTTACAAACACACGCAGAACCATCACGGCGCGGGCAATGCAGACGTCAATCTCGCGCAGATTCATCTGGACCTGGGGAACCTGGAAGAAGCCGAGCAGCGGGCCAATGAAGCTTTCGACCTGGGTGCGACGAAAGCGGACCACCTGCTGATGTGCCGCGCGCGCATGGTGCAGGCGTCCGTTGCGAATGCGCGTTTTGAAGACGAGATCGGCGAAGCAGATGAAGACCCGAGCCGCTTTGCGCAGCTTGCGCACGATTGCGCCAAGGAAGGCGTGGATTATGCAGAACGAACGCAAAGCCGGCGGCTGTTGGCGCAAGCACATATCTGCCGAGGGCTGACGCTGGTGAACGGTTTTTTTCACCAGAGCGAAGCGGCACGCGCCTGCTGCGATAAAGCCGAATCGTACCTGGGCCACGACCGACACGACGCGCTGTGGCAGGAGATTGGAATTCTGCGCGAGCGTATTTTGCACGGCGGCGTAGAAGAACCAAATCTGCGGGCATGGTCGCAGGGCGCCGTGGGGAATAAGTCGCTGCAGGAAGTCGTGGGTGAGTTTGAGGAGCTGGTGATCCGCAAGGTGTGGGAACACGAAGGCCGCAAAGTAGCGCGGGTGGCGCAAAGGCTGGCTGTTTCTCCGAAGAAAGTGCGGCGCGTGCTGCGGCACGTGGGTGTGATGAGCGAGCCCGGGGTGGATCTTCGCTGAGCAGGGAAACGATGATGACTCCACCGGTCGCTTCGCTCGGGCTCCGAATGACCGCAATCCGGATTCGGGAGCCTTGAGCGTAGCGATTGGCGCCTTCCGCTATGGAAATCGTTGGAAGAGGCTACTAGGGTCGCGAAGCCGATGCCAGCGTGTGGAACGTGTTGATGGCGCCCCATACGCCAAGGCCGATCCCTTTGGCCATCTGCGCAAGGTCGACCATGTTGTGAGCCAGGAATATGAGCACCGAACCGTCTTTAGGATCGGCCTGCCACCAGCCCCCGAATGCGCCAGGCCAACTGACGGTTCCCACGCTGCCGCGCGGCATCAGGTCGGTTTTGTCACTCTCCAGCACCACTGAGACACCCAAGCCAAATCCTCGACCTGCCGCGAACGGTTTCCAGCCAACCCATCCAGCGTTCGCGCGCTGGCTGTCCGTGAGCTGATTGGTGACCATTATGGCGAGCGTTTCCGGACGCAGGAGACACACGCCATCCACCTTACCGTCACCCATGAATAGTCGTGCGAAATTCAGATAGTCGTCTATCGTGGACCATAGCCCGGAACCGCCGGATTCATAGGCCATATCCTCTGGCCGTTCTGAGACGACGACGCCGCTCCAGGCGACTCGTTTAGTCAAGCGGCCCTCTTCGTCGAAGCCATACGCAGCCGCACGGCGGGCCCGCTTTTCCTGCGGGACAAAGAAGCTTGTATCTTTCATTCCGAGCGGGTCGAAAATACGCCGCTTGAGCACTTCTCCGAGCGGGGCATCTTCGATTCTCGCGATCAGCAGCCCTAGAAGATCGGTTGAGCGGCCGTAGTACATTGCGGAGCCGGGCTGGCCGACCAATGGCAGTTGCGCGAGCCGTGCGATCCACTCATCGGGTGCGACGTCGCTGTCGATATCGCCGCCAAGCGCATCGCGGTACGCCTGGGCGATCGGACCGCGATAGAAATCCCCATAGGTGAATCCGGCGCGATGGGTCAACAAATCTTCAAAAGTAATCGGGCGTTGCGCGGGATCGGTTTCGTCGAGGGGACCGTTCGGAGAGCGTAGTACGCGCATGTGTGAGAGCTCCGGGGCATAACGAGCAATGGAGTCGGTCAGCGCGATGCGGCCTTCGTCGACCAACATGAGAGCAGCCACGGAGGTGATTGGCTTGGTCATGGAGGCGATCCTGAAAATCGTATCCCGTTCTACGGGCAGATTGGCTTCCACATCCCGCCAACCCACGCAGACGGTCCCGGCCTCTGCATATCTCGAATCGGCGCGCCAGACGAGAGTCGCCGCCCCTGCGAGCTCTCCGGCGTCTATGACCTTCTGCAATGCCGCTTGGATTTCGTTTTCTCTTTGCATTTCAATGGGTTGGCTCTGGCGTTATATTATAGACAAATTATAAAATACCTTTGCTATAAAATCAAGAGTGAATGCTCGATTCTGGAAAAGATTCCCGCCGCCGGCGGCCCAAAGGCGATAAGCGCGACCGGACGCGCGCCAAACTCATGGAAGCGGCCCGCTGGCTGATTCGGGAAAAGGGGTTCGAGAATACAACGTTGGAAGACATCGCGAAACGGGCCGGGATGACAACAGGAGCCATTTATGGCAACTTCAAGAATCGTGACGAGCTTTTCATTTCATTAGGACAGGCCTACTGGGCTCCCATTAAGCCGCAGGTGCAACCTGGCGCGAGCTTTTCGGCCATCATGCGCGCTATGGCCGAAGCGACGATTGCGGCAATCCCGGACCGCAGCGCTGCGGCAGTGGGCCGTCTGACCGGACTGGCCTATACGCTTACGCATGAAGAGATGCGCGCGCAGGTGAGAGAGATCACGGCGCAAAGCTACGCTTTCGGCGAGCAATGGCTTCGCTCGGTCACTAAAGAAGAAGATCTTCCCATGCCAGCAGACCAGCTCGTCCGTGTCCTGCATGCCTTGACCGAAGGGCTGGTGTTCCAAAGGCTGGTGACACCCGAACTCGTGCCGGATGAAATATTCCGGGCGGCCTTCGGAGCGTTGGCCGATAGAGCGGAGAACGAATAGCCCCGCACTTGGGGACTGTAGGTTCAGGTCCGCAAGAAGTTTTTGGATCATCAAGCGCGCAACTCTTTCAAAAAGCAGAAGTGAACGGAAGTTGCCGCCGAGAATTGAACAATGGTCCAAACGCTTCGACTCATCGCTTTCGGTACTGCCCTCTGGGTGCTTACGTATTCGTGTCCATGTTTGGCGCAAGAAGGGTCTTCCACAGCGGCTGGTCAGCAGCAAGCCGCCAATGGCCAAACGCCATCGGCCAACGACACCGAAGCTTTACAGAAGGCAGCGCAGAACCCGGTCGCCAGCATGATCAGCGTTCCCATCCAGAACAACACCAACTTCGGCATCGGTCCTTATGATCGGATTCAAAATGTACTGAACATTCAACCGGTGATTCCTGTTCAGATAAGCCAAAACTGGAACCTTATCATTCGTTGGATCGCCCCCATCATCTGGCAGCCGGCGCCTGGAACAGCGAATCTGGAGCTATACGGTATCGTGGCCAATACTCCCGCATACCTGGCCGCCCAAGACGTGCAGAAACACGCGGGCGTGTTTGGGTTCGGCGATATGAGCCCGACGTTCTTTTTCTCACCGGCAAAGCCGCACAAAATCATTTGGGGTGTGGGTCCGAACTTCGTTTTGCCCACAGCCAATAACCAGATTCTAGGACAGGGGAAACTCAGCGCTGGCCCGTCGGTCGTGGTTCTGGCGCAACCCGGTCACTGGACCGTGGGCGGGCTGGTCAGCAATGTATGGTCAATCGCCGGTTCCGGCGGGCGCGCCGCCGTGAATCAAATGAGCTTCCAGTATTTCATCAACTACAACCTGAAGAATGGTTGGTACCTGTCGTCTGCACCGATCATCCTTGCGAACTGGAAGAGCTCGAGCGGAAACGTGTGGACAGTGCCCTTCGGCGGTGGGGCGGGACGCATCATGCGATTGGGAGCGCAGCCCGTCAACATCACTGCTCAATTTTATGGAAATGCCGCAAAGCCTTCGGGCGGCTCTCCCTGGGGTATGCGGCTTCAAATTGCGTTTCTGTTTCCGAAATAGAAAGGCGTTGTTCACCGCCCGAGAGAGCTTCTGTCTTATTGAAGTAGATTCTCTTTAAGCGGATTTGCGCCTGAAACTCTCCTTGCGAATAATGCCGCCGCCTTCCTCAATGACGATGAGATGGTTTGCGGGCACAGCCTCGAAAGATTCTTTATGACCGCTGGGCCAGCGGACGTCGACACGGTCTGCGCGAACTGCCGCTCCAAGGCCAAAATGAAGCCTGAAATCATTTTGGGAGTAATAGCTGGATCCGCTCGACACCTCGTCTATCTGGGTATGACCGCCGGCAACGACCTGGACGCGCGCACCGATCGCGCTGCGGTTGGAACGCGTGCCGATACACTTCACTAACAGCCAGTTGTTCCGGTTGCCGCCGTCGTTCCGAAGAATAGAAGGACCGGCATCGAGGTTATTGACGACGATATCGATATCACCGTCGTTATCCAAATCTCCAAAAGCGCAGCCGCGGCCGACGGCGGCGTCCTGAATCCCCGGCCCGGCAGATGCCGATACATCCCTGAACCTGCCGTTGTGCTGATTCTGATAGAGCAGTCGCGGTTCCCGGTATGAAATGTAAAGCCCGCGCGCGGCGATTTGCGAATAAACATGGCCGTTCGCGAGAAAGATATCTTTCCAGCCGTCGTTATCAAAGTCGAAAAACCCGGCGCCGAAGCCGAGATATTTCCGGTTGATTCCAAGGCCCGCTTCGAGGCTGGCCTCGTGGAATGTCCCGTCGCCATTGTTGCGGTAGAGCGTGGTGACCTGGTCAGAGAAGTTCGTGCGGACGATGTCGAGCCAACCGTCACCGTCATAGTCAGCGACGCCTACGCCCATTCCGGAGAGCGCCACTCCGTTCTCGTCGAAAGCGCATCCCGCGGGCACCGCAATCTCGCGAAACGTTCCGTCGCGATTGTTTCCATACAGCAGGCTGGGCGCACTGTCGCAGGCGACGTAGATGTCAGGCCAGCCGTCGTTATTGAAATCGGCAGCCGCTGCGCCCATTCCATAAGAGCCGACCGGGCGCCAGTTGCGATCCACAAACTCCGGAGCAGATGCTCCGCGCGGATTGGCGATTCCCGATTTCTCGGATACATCTTCGAAAGTGCCGTCGCCGCGGTTGCGATAGAGCAGATTCGTTCCGCCGGCAAAGCCCTGCGGCCCGCACGGGACCGGAATATCGTTGTAGCGGCAATAGACAGCCTGTCCCGGCCGTGGCGCCTTCTCCGGGTCGAAATTCAGATAGTTCGCAACAAACAGATCGAGATGACCGTCGCGGTCGAAATCAAGAAAGCAGCAGCCGGCGCCCCAGCGAAGCCGGTCCTGGGTCAGGCACGCTTTTTTCGTAACGTCAGTAAATGTGCCGTCGCCGTTGTTGTGATACAGCACGTTGCGGCCCCAGTACGAAACGAAAAGATCATCGAAGCCATCGTTGTCGTAGTCTCCCACGCAACATGCCTGGCCCCACCCGGAATGGGTCAGGCCGGCCTTTTCGGTCACGTTGGTAAACGTGCCGTCACGGTTGTTGCGGAAGAGAAAGCTGGTATATTTTTTGCCGGCGCCGCTGCTTTCAAACGTGCTTCCGTTTACCAAAAAGATATCCAGCCAGCCATCATTGTCGTAATCGAACAGAGCAACGCCGCAACCCATCTCTTCCAGCAAAAATTGTTTATTGCCGGGCGATCCCGATACATTTTTTGCGCCTGCCAGACCGGCCTGGGGCGAAACATCACGAAAGAGTACGCCGGACGAAGGCGCAGCCTCTTTACGCTTTGTCCCGCGCGGTTGCTGCGCGCACAAAGCGAGAGGCAGCAAGCATGTGGACCTGCTCAGATTTTGAAAGAAACGGCGGCGGGAGAATAAATTTCGCGTGAAGCTACTGTGCACGCGCGCTCCCCGCCGGCTGCGGCTGGCGCTGCCCGCCATGATTTCCTTGCAGGTCGAGATCGCGCCGCTTCTTATCAATTTCGCTACTTTCCTGATCGAGCCTGGTGAATTGCGCGAGCGCCTCCCGGCTCTCGCTGGTTTTACCGGTTCTACGATAGAGCATGGCCAAAACGTAGTAGTAGGACGAAGCGCGGGAATTCAGTTCGGTTGCGTGTCTGGCAGAATCAACGGCCGCATCGAGCTGTCCTAATTTTTCGTATGCCTTGGCCTGTTGAAACCAGGCACGATCGTTTCTCGGGTTCAATTCGAGAGCGCCTTTGGCATAGGCAAGCGCTTTGTCCGGTTGATCGGTGCGGTTGTAAAACGCACTCAGGTTCACGTGCGCGGAAGCAAACCGGCCCTTGCGCGATTCGTTCAGGTGGATGGCTTTCTGGTAATCGGCAACAGCGCCGGTATCGTCTCCCAGCGACTCTGCCGCAAACCCGAGCGCATCCCAGGCCTCGACATAAGAGGGGTCGAGGCGTATCGCTTCTTCCAGCGCGTGTTTTGCGCGCGGCCAGTTATCTTCGATCGAAAAGAGCTTTCCGAGATCGTATTGCAGCTCGGCAGACTTCGGATTCAACCGGATCCCTTGCTCGAATTCGGTCCGGGCAGCATCAAAGCGACCGACGATCATCAGATCGCGGCCAAGGATCTTGTGAGCCTCGGCATTTCCGATGTTCAATTGCAGCGATTTTGCGAGCGATTGAATAGACGCGCCGATCTTTTGTTGTCCGAACTGGCTGTATCCGAGTGCATACCAGCCCCACCACGAATCCGGCCGTGTACGAAGGTAGTCGATAACACTCGACTCGGCGTCCGAAAACCTGTCCTTGCGAATATAGTCTTCGACAATCTCTACTTGCTGCGGATCATCGCCCGCTGCGGAATGATTTGTGAGTCGTTCGAGGCCCTGTTTCGCGACAGTGTCGTCCGGATCTAGTTCGAGCGCTTTGCGGAAAGCGGCCATGCTCCCGGCCGAATCGCCTTGCCTCGCCAGTGCTATTCCGAGCAACCGGTTCGCCGCCCCCGAATCCGGTTGCATCCGGAGCGCATGCCGAAACTTGGCTACCGCTTCCTCGAGTTGACCGCGGTCGAGCGCATCTTTTCCCTCGGTGAGATCGAGGCTGACATTCTGGGTTCGCTCATCGGCGATCACAAGCTGGCGGCCCTTTTGAATTTCGGCAAGGGCTTCCTCTTTGCGGCCCATACGCGAGAGCGCGAGCCCGAGCTGATAATGCGCCTCGCCGAGCGACGGATCCAGCTTCACGGCGGTACGGAGCTGATCGACCGCTTCCGACACCTCCCGTTTTTCAAGAAGCGCCTTTCCCAAAGCCAGATGAGCTCGCGCATAGTCGGGAGCAGCCGCTATGACCTTACGCAGTTGTTCGATCTCCTGCTCCATTCCATGTTCTGAACTGAGGCCATAGGCAAGCGCGAGATTGTAGCGCGCCTTTATGGATGAAGGCTCCAGCTCTAAGGCCCGCTGCAGCTCGCGAATGGCGCCCGGGACATCGGTCGGAGTCAAGGCGGCGCCCAGATTATCGTGCACCTCGGCCCAGGAGGGAGCGAGCCGCACGGCCTCGCGAAACGCTGCGATGGCAGCTTCATCGTCACCGCTTTGCGTCAGCACGAGGCCGAGATTGTTCTGTGCCTCGGCGAAATCGGGCTTCAGCCGTATGGCTTCACGGAACTCGGCGGCCACCTGTTTCGAGTCCGCGCCGGCGCGGCCCATCAACCGGCCGAGCACATTGTGAGCCTGCGCATTATCTGCATTTTTCGGGAGAGCTTGTCGCAGGTTCTCGACGGCTTTCGCCCAGGCGGGAGCCGGAGACGAGGCCGCAGGCAAATTCAGCGCAGCTTCGAATTGTCCCAAAGCATGAGCGATATCTCCGGAAGCTAAGAGAGCCAGGCCGAGATCCACGTAGACGGAAGGCATAGGCGGCAGCAGCGCGATCGCCCTTTGCAGATTGCGCCGCGCCGCCTTGTTTTCGCCCATCTCTGCAAGAACACTTCCCAGGAACGCGTAGCTCTCTCCAGCAGCCGGATTTTGACGCGCGCTCTCCTGAAGCTCGGCGATCGCTTTCATTTTAGAGCCGCTGTACCAGAGCGCGACGCCGAGATTGTAATGGGCTTCCGCATAATCGGGGCTAAGCGCAATAGCGCGGTTCAGGTGCTCGAGGGCACCGCTCAGATCTCGCTTCTGCCCGAGACTAAAGCCCAATGAATTTTGTGTTTCGGCCTCCGTCGAGGGAGCCGGACGGCGGCGCGCAGCCGCGAGTTGTTTGAGAGCCTGACCCAGCCCGTAATATGCTTCCCGCAGCTCCGGTTGGATAGCGAGTGCAGTTTCGAAGGCGTCGACAGCAGCTTCGAGATCGCCGCTCTGACGCAGAGTCTGCGCCAGCTCGTATTGCACGCGAGCATCGCGCGGGTACTTCGCTGCAACCCAGCGGAGTTCCTGTGCGGCCGCACGGCCATCGCCGCTCGCCCGCAAAGCCAGAGCCAGGTTCATATGCGCCGCAGGATCCGCAGGATCGCAGCCGAGTGCCTTGCGAAACGCCCGCACCGACTCCCGGGTATCGCCGGATTTTGCAAGGGTGGAGCCCAGATTGGTCCACGCCCTAACGAATTTCGAATCGAGCGCCACTGCCTTCCGGAATTCCGCAACCGCCTCGAGTAACTTCGATTTGTCGGCCAGCGCAACACCGAGCCAGTTATGCGCTTCTGCAGAATTCGGATATTGCTGCACAATCTCGCGGTAAAGAGCCAACGCCTTATCGCTATTTCCAGCGCGAAGCTCACCGAGCGCCGTTGTGAGCCGGGCTTGAAGATCATTCTTCTGCGCGGCAGGTTGTGGACCTGCGCCGGCAACGTCGGAAACCGGCGCAAACGCCGGAGCCGTCCGGCTACACACCACGATCACCGCGGCAGCAAGCAGCAGCCGTTTCATTGTTCCGGCTCCAACAAACGCAGTTGGAGGCGCGATTGAGCCTCATCCTCCTGTCGCAAGGATCTCGCTATGGCCATCTGTTTGGCCGACTCGTCCTTCCGCCCCATGCGGCCAAGCAGGAGGCCAAGCTGATAATTCGCTTTCACGGATTTAGGATTCAGCGCAATCGCCTTTTCCAGATCTTTCTCCGCTTCGGGATATTGCCCGGTTCTCATCAGAAGCATGCCTAGTGCTTCATAAGAGGGCGCGTGAGCCGGGTGCTTTCTTATCAGCTCGCGAAAGATTCGCATAGCCTCTTCCGTGTTGCCGCGATCGCGTGTGACCAGGCCCAGATAGTACCAGGATGCAAGCTGTTCCGGCTCGATGCGCACACTCGCCCGCAGTTGCTCTTCCGCTTCTTCGAGTTTCGATTCGAGATAGTAAACCGAACCGAGAGCATAGTGCAATTGGAAATCGTCCGGCTTTTTTGCGACCAGTTCACGCAGCAGCCGCTCCGCGCTTTCAAACTGCTTCTTGCCGACCCGGGCGGAGGCCAGAACATATCGATAGGACATTTGGCCCGGGCGCAAATCGGCGGCACGAGCCAGGGCCGGTTCGGCGTCATCCAGCAAGTCCAATTTCAAACAAACTCTGCCAAAGCCGAACAGAATATCGGGATCGTCAGGCTGCAATTTTTTCGCGCGAATCCACCAGGAAAGAGATCTTTCCAATTCGCCGCGCTGTTCTGCAATTTCCGCAGCCCGGCGGATCGCCGGAAGGAGGTCGGGCTTAAGCTTTGCAACCGACTCGTAATTGTCGAGCGCGCGGCCGAGGTCGCCGCGAAACGAGTAGGCATCGGCCAGGTTGAGCCTGGCTCCGACGAGCCGCGGCTCGAGCTGTATCGCCTTCTCGAGAAACGCGATACTTTCGTCGATCTTTTTTTCTTCGAGCTTGATTCCGCCCAGAAGCGCATACGCCAGCGGGGACGTAGCGGAATCGGAAAGCGCCAGCTTCGCCTGCGCTTCCGCTTCGCTCAAACGATGCTGCCGGACAAGTTCACCCGCTCGTTCGAGCGCGTCTTGCGAGCTGTCGGCTACGGCGTTGAGTGCAAGCAACGCCATGCATGCTACCGTCGCGCAGGATTTCACTCCGCCCCAGACGAAGGTCTCAGCAGACCTTTTAATAGTCCAATCTTAATCCCAACTGAATCGAACGGGGCTGGTTGCACTGCGTGTTCACCTGCCCGAAGCTGGCATCGCTGAAATTTGTGTTCGGATAGCAGAAATCCACACGGTTGAAGATATTCCCGAATTGAGCTTCAAAGCGCACCTTGGCGCGTTCCTTAATCGGGAAATTCTTGAAGATGCTCATGTCCTCGTTATAAGTCGGAAAACCGCGAATCGTGCCGTCGTTGCGAGGAGCATTTCCGAATTGCAAAGGCCCGGGATCCACCCAGGCGCTCTTGACGAAATAAGAATCCGCATTCGGATCGAAATTGCTCGTATCGATGACGCCCTTGGCGCGGGACACACGATCTGGCCGCTTCTGGCCGTTAAACAAGAAGCCGCCCAGATCGTTGCTCATGAAAATGTTCAGCGGCCTGCCGCTCTCATACCGTAGTGCGCCGGTCAGATTCCAGTCCGCCGCAACGAAACGCAACACTCGCGATTGCGTGCTTTTGAAGAACGGGAGTTGCCAGGTGTAAGCCGCCAGTAAAGCATGCGGAACGTCGTCGTCACTGTAGCCATATTCTCCGCGCTGGGTATCGATGGGATTCTGAATTCCTCCATTGACGCCGTTACCCGCCTGCGCGCTTTCGGCGCCATCGTTCAGGAGCTTCGAGAAGGTGTAACTCAGCCGGAACTGAATGCCGTGCGAGAAGCGCTGTTCGAGCGTCGCCTGAAATGCGTGATAGATGCTCTTGCCCGTCGGAACATTACGATACTGGATGTTCTGGTATTGAGGATACGGTCGAAGGGCCTGTGCAACGTTCCCGTGGAAACCGGCATACGGCGGATTGATTCCGGCGGCCTTTGCTTGCGGAGAGTTGATATCGGCGTTCAGCAAAGTTGCGCCAAGGGCGAGAATCTTGGGATCGTTCATATTTGCCGCTGTGCCAAGCGTCTGCCAGTAGTGGGTTAAGCGCGTTCCGTGGTTACCGATATAGGAAAGGTCCAGCAGCATGTTCGAAGTGATCTGCCGTTCGACAGTAAGCGACCAGTTCTGGAATCGCGGCAGGGTTTCGCCATCCTTAGCGACCGCGAGCGGAGCCGTGCCATTCGAAAACGTTGGGTCTATAAATGGCGGATACGTGATCAGGTTCTGCGGAAATCCGGAATCGAGATAAAAGGCAGGGTGTAGGCCGTTCGTCAGGTTCGGCGCCGTCGGGTTCGCCTGGAATCCAAGCGTCGGCTGGCCAATGAACTGATCGAATGCCACGCCCGAATAGTAGATCCCATATCCTCCGCGAATGACATTCTTGTCGCCAATGCGATAAGCAAAGCCGGCGCGCGGTCCCCACGCGTCTTTGGAGGGATCCTCAAACGTGCGGGAACCGGTTCGGCCGGGTCCTTTGCCGGCAAACACCAAGGCGCCCAGAAGCCCTCCGGCACCGGGATTAGGAACGGAGGGATCGAAGCTCGAATAACGGTCATGCCATTCCTTTCTTGCGAACTGATAGTCCCAGCGAAAGCCGAGCGTCAAGGTAAGCCGGTTGGTAACTTTATATTCATCGTTGATCCAGGGAGATGTGTAGGCTTCGCTGAAGACCGGATACACAGGGATGGTCTGGGTCGACGAGTGCACCTGCCCCAAGAGGAACGAAGCAAACGACTCGCCGGTTTGGGTCAGATTATTGCCGGAGGCATCGTAACCGCCCGTCTCCAACCGATTGAAGGCGAACTGCCCGCCCTGTGCTCCGACTGCCCATCCTTCAAACGGGAATTGATGATGACGGTATTCGAAGCCGATTTTGATTGTGTGCTTGCCCTTCACCCACGACAGATCGTCTGAGAACTGCCAGCGGTTGTTAGTCAGGAAGCCGAAGTTACCCCAACCGTAATCGCCGATTGAGTTATACGGGATATTTCCCGCAAAGTCGATCTCCGGCGGGCCGGCGGTTTGATCGATGATGCCGCCGCGATTGGCGCCCCAAAGCTTTTCCGGCCACCCGACGCCGGCCGAGAGCGGGTTGCCCCCCATGAACCAGCGGTCATAGGCTACGGTCGTGTGATTGAGCAGATTATTCGAGATGATCCAATCGAACTGCTGATGGAGGTGATGCGTGGCGATGCGCTGGAAGAAACCGTTGCCGTAGTAGGTGTCATTCTTGCCGGGCTCCGTCTCTCCGTCGAATTGAGTGAAACACCCGGCCACTTCACCGCAGTTTCGAATAGAAGGCCGGTGGTTCCAGTAGAAGCTCGTGCTGCTGCGCCATTTGGCCGAGATGTTATAGTCCAGCCGGATATCGAGTGTGCGCGCATTGAGCACCCAGGTCTGATCGCCGGCGGGATTGCCTGCAACATTAAACGCCGTGCCTGGCCGGTCGGGATGAACCATGAGGCTGGCGATCTTTGCCGCCACGGCGCTTCGCAAGGGATCACCGGCAGGAATGATATTCCCGGCGTACGGATCGCGTACCGGAATTCCGTTCACCAGGCGAGTGGTCGCCGGATTAAAGATCTGTCCCGCGTAGACCGCCCTCCCCAGCGCATCGGTCGCGATTTGCTTGTGAGTAAGCAGCGTGCTGAAATCGCCCGCCTTAAAGGCGTCAATCGGCGTAGTGTTCCCGAACCCGGGGAGAACGCCGGACCGGAACTTCAGCCAGTCGAGATTGGTAAAGAAGAAGAACTTGTTTTTTCCGTTGAAAACCTTGGGAATGACAACCGGCCCGCCGGCGGTAAAGCCGAATGCGTTGTTGCGTTGCTTGCTGACGTGGTCGGGAAAAAATCCGCGCGCATTCAGAGCGTCGTTGGCGAAGTATTCGTATAGGCTTCCGTGAAGATCATTGGTCCCGGACTTGGAAGTGTATTCAATGAAGCCTCCACTGGTGTGACCGTACTGCGCTGAATAGCTGGTACTGATCACCTTCATCTCCTGGATGCTTTCCACCGGCGGCGCGCTTTCGTGGCTCTGCTGATGGCCCAAGGCATAGCCGAACGCCGCGCCATCGAAGAAGTTCTCCGTCGCCATGGTCTGGCCGCCATTGATACGCGAATTGAACTGGCTGCCGCGAAACATGGGATCACCATTCGGCTTCATCGGCAGGAAGCCCGGCTGAATCTGCAATAGCGACTCGGCAAGACGTATGTCGGCGCCCATAACTACCGGAAGATCGCGATAGTACTTCTCATTGACTGTGGAGCTGACATCCGGTTGAGAGACATTGATCATCTCGGGAGAGGCCGAGACCTCGACCTTTTCCGAGATAGCCCCTAACTCCAGCGGCGCATCGACGCGCACAACTTCGCCGCCTTCGAGCAGGACGCCGGCCTTTACGAACGTTTTGAAGCCCTGTTGTTCGACGGTAACGGTGTAGGTGCCTAAGACCAGGGGTGGTGAAGTGTAGTCGCCTGCTTCATTGGTAACCAACTTCGTTTCCACCGCAGTAGCATCGTTGCGAATGCTAACGGTGGCGTTGGCAACATGGAAGCCGTGCGGATCGCTAACGAGTCCCGTGATGATGGCTCGGTCGGACCTTTGTGCCAATAACAAGCCGCCGCATAACAGGATGCTGGCAGCTAAGAAAGCCCGCGGACCAGTCGCCATGGCCATACCTCCGGGAGTCCCTCTTATATGTGCTAAAGATGCCGAGCGGCGTCCCCCAACGAACGCCGTATAAAAAACTCAAACGAATGTATTAGCTGAAAGCGCTTGCAGGAAAGAAATACCACGAATCGTGTACGGTGTCAAGTCAATCGGCGCGGTCTGTCGTTAGCACGGTAAATGCCCGGTTGAATTAGCACTGTAGCTGTTCCGCCCCCCGATGTTTTCAATCCAAACGGAGCGAACGGTGGCACACGATATCATCGTTTTGCAGAACCGTTATCGCAGTTGGATCGACAACGGCCTTGGAAATCTCGTCTACACCGCGAGATTCCCACTTTGCCTACGTCCGGCGACCGCGACACGTACACTCAAATCGAAGGCCAAAACCCAAGCGGCGTGGCCGGACAGATATCGTGTTCAATAGAACCGGACACATTCAAAAGCTAACAACACTCAATCGATGCAATCCATCGCGGCCAGACGAGAAGTTCCGATTTCCAATTCATTAAGTTCGCGTACTCATGTTTTTTAAGAAACGGCGAATCGAAGCTGAAATACTAGACGATTTACCACCTGAAATTGCACGGCCCAATCTTGCCGACCTGATCCGCATCAATCGCAATTTTGGCGGCAGGTCGGTTTTGGAAAAGACGCTTCGTCTGGTCGCCGGTCCGCAGCACGCTTTCACGATCTTAGACGTTGGAGCGGCCTCCGGCGATGCGGCCGCATTCATCCGCGAGTTGTATCCGCTTTCACGGGTGACTTCGCTCGATTTACATTGGACCAACCTGGAGCGTGCGCCGCAACCGAAACTGATTGCCGACGCTTTCGCGCTGCCGTTCGCAGAAGCCAGCTTCGATTACGTGCTCTGTTCGCTCTTTCTGCATCATTTTGCGGATGAAGAATCAGCGAAGCTGCTCAGCGGATTCTACACAGTAGCGCGAAAAGCGCTGCTTGTTTGCGACCTGGAACGCAATATTTTGCCGTATCTGTTTCTGCCTGCTACGAAATGGCTGTTTCGATGGAACGACGTTACCGTGAGCGATGGAATGAAGTCCGTGCGTGCGGCATTTCGTGCGCCCGAATTGAAAAAAATTGCCAGCCGCGCTGGAATACCAGCTCCCGATGTACGCGCATACCGGCCCGCTTTTCGTTTGGTTTTAACGGGAAAGAAAGAGGAGCAGACACTGTAACCGGTGGACACTCGGAGGAAATGTCCACCGGGATGCATGCTGCCCGAAGGAGCACACAGTATTGCGCTTCAGCTTACCACATCGACCTGATCCGCGCGTTTTCTGGCAAGCGGCGCGAGTTCCCGGAATGCTAGTACTATCGGCTTCAAAGAACGAGAAGTTCAGAAACCCTGTCCATCCTTCGCCTACGCTGAGCGGAGTGTCGGGCGGTCGAGATGATTCAGGATCCGACCACGTGTTTGCGGTCGATTCTCGAAGGCAAAGCCCAGCGCTGCTCTTCGGGCCAGCCAATGAGTACGGAGTAACCGACAACCCCCGCGAGCAGCACAGCACAGGCAATAGCGAACGCCGCGAAAAACGAATGGGTCATTTGGAGAGCGTAACCGCTTACGATTTGACCCGCGATGCCCGCCAGATTGCCGAGACCGTTCTGCAGACCGGTCCATTTGCCGGCGGCATGGGGTCCGGCGAGCAGTTGCGTCAGCGCCCAGTTGTTCGAAGACCACGCGCCGAGCGAAATGGATGCGACCAAAAGAAAGGCGTTGGCGAGCCACTCGTCGGCAACGGCGACCGCGGGCAGCATGAACCCGCAGCAGCCGACAAGGCCGAGGCAGACAAACCATTGGCGCACCCGGCCGGCGTTCCAGCCGCGGCGGATGAGCGCATCCGCTGCGCAGCCGAAGAGCAGCGAGGAGGCGGCAAGCGTCCAGAACGGAAGGGAGCCGAACAGGGCCAATCGATCGCGGCTGTAATGGCGTTGCGTTTCGAAGTAATACGGCAGCCAGTTCAGGAACACGAACCAGGTGTAATTTCCGCCGAAGAGGCCGAGTGCGCTTCCCCAAAAGCTGCGGCGCGAGGCGACCTGGCGCAAGGAAGGCGCGCAGGAATCTTCCGGGATGTCCACGGCCGGTTGGCTCGGCAGCTTGGCGGCGACGAATGCCCACGGAACGAGCCAGATGAGACTCGCGCCGCCCATGATGAGAAACATGCCGCGCCAGGTGAAGCGCTCGACCATTTCGATGCCGAGCAGGACGCCAAGCGCAGGGCCGATTTTGGAACCGGCATCGATGAGGGCGTTGGCCGTTCCACGAAGCTGCTCGGGAAAGCTGATGACGATCATCTTGGAGTACGAAGGGTAGGCAATCGATTCGCTCAGTCCGAGCACGAGCCGCAGCAGAAAGATGGCAGTGAACGAATGTGCAAGGCCCGTCAATCCGGTAGCCGATGACCAGAGAAGAAAGGCTGCGCCATAAACCCAGTTGACATTCCAACTGTCGATAATCTTTCCGGAGAAGGCTTGCGCGAAGGCGTAGGTGATGGAGAAGGCTGCAAGCAAGTAGCCGAGGCCGGCGGGTGCGATGTGCAGCTCCGAGGAAATGCTTTTGGCCGCCACGCCCAGGTTGCCGCGATCGGCGTAGTTGATACAAACCGAGATGACAAGCAACGCAAGAGCGACCCAATGAAGCGTCCGGGGCTTGATTACGGCGCGAGGCATGTGTGGCCAAATGTATCAGACGCGGAAGGGCACTGATAAGTCTACGCTTTATCAGTGAGGCGGCGATTGAAAAGAAGGCGTCAGTGTAGGTAAAACAGGCTGAGACGCGGTAGCTGCGCGCTTTCGAGCAGAGCGGTGTCGAGATAGCGCCGTTCGAGCATTGCGAGTTGTTCGGCGCTCATCTTTCCGCGATACGGCTTTAGCTCGCGATCAAGCGAAGCGCGCAGCGAGTATAGTTCCTCTTCCGATTGGCGCGCGCGCAGCACGGCCACAAGCTTTTCTTCGAGCGCACTGAGACGGCGCTCCAGGTCTTCCAGGTTTTGTAAGTATCTGGAGGCTTGCGCTGCAAGCGTTTCGAGCGAGACGGCTACGTCGACGATCTGCGTATCGTCTGTTTTGCGCAGTGCGGCTGCCGCTCCTTCGAGATAGCGGCGGAGCTCTTCGAGTGTGAAGGGCGCTTCGGCCGAAGGCGCAGATGCTCTACGCGCTACCGGAGCCCGCTCGGCCGCTTCGATAACGGCCTGCGTGCAATAGGCGATCGAGTTAATGAGACGGCGACTCTGCTTTCGGCTGCGCCATTTTTCAAACGCCGTGTCAATTCCCTTCAATACGGCTTCGAGAGGAATACCGGCATTTTTCCAGTTTTCAATCAACGCCCAATCGAGAGGCGACAGCAGAAACAGACCGGTGCCGCGGGCGCGTTGGAACTGCTCTTCTATTTCGGTGAAGTAATTGAAGTAGTTGCGCGGCCAGTCCAACTCGCTCACGCTGTTGCTCCGGGGTCGGGGCGCACGCCGCCGGATGAGATGCGCAGGATTGCTCCGGAATCCGGGCGCACGAGAAGAAAGCCGTCTCGATCGAGTCCGCAGGTTATCGCGCGAATGCCATTTTCTTCCAGGATCACGCGGCGGTTGCGAACGTAACTCGATGCGGCAGAGAAGGCGCGCAGGATCGTTTCACGCCCACTACGTTCGAGCAGCTCGGAAAAACTGTCGAGCGATTCGAGAAGCTGAACAACCAGGCGTTCCCGAGAGTGAACGCGCCCGCCGGAGGCAAGGTAGAGGGACGTAGCGGGCGTCCTCAGATCCTCGGGAAAACGGCAGTTGTCGACATTGATGCCAATACCTGCAATCACCAAGTCATTTACAAGTTGCGGAAGAATGCCGGCAGCCTTCCTTTCGTTGATGAGTACGTCGTTCGGCCAGCGCAGGTCGCAGGCAAGGTGCGTGCATTTCTGAATTGCTTCAGCGGTTGCGAGGCCGATGAGGAGACTTGCAATCGGCAATTCAGCAGGTGCAAGCGGAAGCCGCAGAATGATTGAGGAGTAAATGCCCGCTTCCGGTTCGGAAAGCCAGGAGCGGCCGAGGCGGCCGATGCCGGCAGTTTGCTCGTCAGCGAGCACAACTGCCCCACAGGATGTCCCGGTCTCGATCAGCCGCGCAGCCTCGGTCATCGTCGAGCCGACAGAACGGAAGTAGTAAAACACATTTTGCGGCCGGCGTTCGCGGATGTATGAGACATCGAGCGGCATCTAAAGTTGCAGGCGAAAACTGATGTCGACGGCTACGGCAGAATGCGTAATCGCGCCGCAGGAGATGAAATCGGGACCAGTCTCGGCGTAAGCGCGGATGTTGTCGAGACGAATGTTCCCCGAAAGCTCAACCGTGGCGCGGCCGGCGATGTATTGAATCCACTCGCGGGCCTGTTCCGGAGTGAGGTTATCGAGCAATAGATGTTTCGCGCCGCAAGCCAGCGCGTCATCGAGTTCTGTGCGTGTGCGGACTTCAATTTCAACGGAGCCGGCGAACGAGGCTGTTTTGGAAAGAGCGTTGCGCACTCCACCCGCTGCGGTTATGTGGTTATTCTTAATCAACACCGCGTCAAAGAGGCCTTGACGGTGATTCGTCGCTCCGCCCGCGGCCGCGGCATTCTTTTCGAGCACGCGCAGGCCGGGCGTGGTCTTCCGCGTATCGAGCACCTTCGTCTTAGTGCCGGCAACTGCTTCGACGTGCTTATGAGCGAGCGTCGCGATGCCACTCAGACGCTGCAGGAAATTGAGAGAGACGCGTTCGCATTCGAGCAACGTGCGCGCTGAGGCAGAAACGATTGCCAGAATAGCGCCCGCTTGCACGAAGTCGCCGCTTGATTTAAACAGCCGTACTTCCGCGCCTCCATGTAAATCGCCGCGAGCTTTGTAGACGAGCGGCAGAAGCTCGATTCCCGCTAGCACGAAGGAATCTCTCGCAAGAAAACTGCCCTCAGCGCGCAGCAGCGGTGGAACGGTCAGTTCAGAGGTGACATCGCCGGCGCCGATATCCTCTTCGAGCGCGCGCTGGACCGCCTCTCGGATCTGCGGATGATCGGTATCGAACATTCTATTCGCCGTCTGCGAGCTGGCGTCGGTTCTTTTCAAGCTGAGCGCGGTAGCCGGCCAGTTTTTCGCGAATGGAATCGATCACCTTCGATGGCGCTTTGCTCAAGAAGATCGGATCGTTTAATTGCCGCTCCGAATTCGCGATGGCGCGTTCGAGTCCCGCGTTGTCTTTTTTTAAGCGCTCGCGGGCCTCCGTTGAAAGAGCGCCATTTTGCGAAAACTGCGGGGTGTGTATTTGCAGGGAGAACTCGACAGCATCCGATTTCTCATGAAGCTGCTCGATGCGCAGCTTGGCCAGCGCGCCAATAGCAGCGAGTTCGTCATCGGCAAATGCGAGTCCGATTGTTTTTAAAGTGGCGTTCACGACGAGCTTCGGATCGAGCTTGTGATCGGCGCGCAGCTCCCGGGCATCAGTAACAATTTTCTGGAGCACGGCAAAGTGATTCACACGATCCGTAGGATCGTGCGGCTCGGGAACGCTCGGATATGCCGCAAGCGAAATAGATTTCGGCTGCGAATCGTTTGCTGTGGTGCCATGAATCAAGCGCTGCCAGAGCTCTTCCGTTACAAACGGCATGAACGGATGAAGCAGACGCAGCGCTTTTTCATAAACAGTAAGCGTCGCTTGCCAATGCGCATCCAGACCGGAGTTTTCGCGGAATCGGAGCTTCTTGATTTCGAGATACCAGTCGCAAAAGTCGTGCCAGATAAAATCCCAGAGCACTTGCGCCGCTTCGTGATAACGGTGAATGCCAAGAGCGCGGTTGACGGTGCTGGTGGCGCGGGCAAGACGGTCAAAAATCCAGATATCTTCGAGAGAATCGCTCGGAGCTTGTGAATTGCCTGGAGCCCACGCCGCAATACCCGAGCGCTCCATGTTCATAAAAATGAGCCGCGAGGCGTTCCAGAGCTTGTTGGCAAAAGCCCGGCCCGATTCCATGCGGTCCTCTTTCAGAGCGATATCGGAGCCGGCAGCGGCGGAGAGCAGCAGCGCAATGCGGCAGGCGTCAGTTCCGTAGCGGTCCATGATGATCAGCGGATCGATCACGTTGCCGCGCGTCTTCGACATCTTCTGCTTGTCGGCATCGCGCACGAGACCGTGGATGTGGACCTCGCGGAAGGGAACGTCGCCGGTCATCTCGATGCCGAGCATGATCATGCGCGAGAGCCAGAAGAAGAGAATGTCAAAGCCCGTGATCAACAGCGAAGTCGGATAGAAGGTGCGCAGGTCAAGCGTGTCATCGGGCCATCCCAACGTAGAGAATGGCCACAACCCGGAACTGAACCAGGTGTCGAGGACATCGGATTCCTGTTCGAGCTCGGTTGAATGGCAATTCGGGCACGTTGCTGGCGCTTTACGGGCGACTGTGGTTCGCGAACAGTTTTTGCAATGCCAGGCGGGAATGCGGTGCCCCCACCAGAGCTGGCGCGAGATGCACCAGTCGCGGATGTTCTCCATCCATTGGAAGAAGAGAGCTTCGCGATCGTTGGGCACGAAGCGGATGCGGCCCGAGCGCACCGCGTCCATGGCTTTCGCGGCGAGCGGCTTCATGCGCATGAACCACTGCGTTGAAACGAGCGGTTCGATGATGGTTTTGGAGCGGTCGCATTTGCTGAGACTGACGGTGTAGGGCTCTGTCTTGACCAGCTCGCCGGATTCTTCAAGCGCGGCGATAATGCGTTTACGGGCTTCGAAGCGGTCGAGCGCGGCGTAAGGACCGGCTGCCGCGGTCATCCGTCCATCCTCGCCGATGACTTTTATAAATGGAAGATTGTGGCGCTTGCCGAGCTCGAAATCGTTGGGGTCGTGGGCGGGCGTGACTTTAACTGCACCGGTGCCGAATGTGGGGTCGACAATCGAATCGGCGATGACGGGGATTTCGCGACCGAGTAGCGGCAGCGTAATACTTTTACCGTGCAGGTGGCGGTAACGCGCGTCATCGGGATGAACGGCGATGGCAGTATCGCCGAGCATGGTTTCAGGACGGGTTGTTGCGACTGTGATGAATTGGCTGGTACCCGTTATGGGATAGCGCACATGCCAGAGATGACCCTCGGTTGCCTCGTGAATGGTTTCGAGATCGGAGATCGCAGTCTGGCATTGCGGGCACCAATTGACCATGTATTCACCGCGGTAAATGAGCCCTTTGTCCCATAGACGTACGAAAGCTTCGCGCACGGCACGCGAGAGACCTGGATCCATGGTGAAGCGCTCGCGCGACCAGTCAACACTGGCGCCCTCGCGCCGGATTTGTGTGTTGATGCGGCCACCGTATTCTTCTTTCCATTGCCAGACGCGGCGCTCGAACTCGCTGCGGCCGAGCTGTTGACGTGTAATGCCTGCGGCTGCAAGTTGGCGTTCGACGACCATTTGCGTCGCAATGCCGGCATGGTCGGTGCCGGGTAGCCACAATGTGAGCTCGCCCTTCATGCGATGCCAGCGGACCGCGGCATCCATCATCGTGTGCTCGAAAAGGTGGCCGATGTGGAGTGATCCGGTGACGTTTGGAGGCGGAATAACGATAGAGAAGACGCGCTTTTCCGCGCCTGCGGCTGATGCGTTTCCGTGATAAATACTGGATTCGATCCACCACTGAGCCCAGTGCGGTTCGAAGCGCTGAGGCTCGTAGACCTTCTCTAGTTGCATGGGAAATTTCAGCGTAACATCCGAAACCGCCCCTGCCAGGAATGCCGTGGATCCTCTATATGTTTCTTGGCGCAGCACGCCCGGTCACTTCTAAATAGGAACGTGGGCATCAGGCGCGCGCCGCGTTGAGCATCTCCAGAAGCAGGTTGCTTCTGCTGAACTCGCGTACCGATTGGCCGTGCAGCGCCATAGGCACGGCCCAAATCGCCAGATTGGAGTAGTAATCGTCTCCCCAGAGCGGCAGGCCTGTATCGCCCCACAGCAGGCAACGTTGGTTCCATGGGGAACGCGTCTTGAGTGCCATGGTTTCGTACATGGCCCTCGCTGCAGCCAGACCGGCATCGCGCCTGCCGTGATAGAGAAACGTCATCGCCGCGCACAGATTCTCGCCGACAAAGATATTCTTTCCGAAATCGCCAGATGGATGTACGCCGGTATCGAACGGCTGCCCATCCGGCGTCGTTCCGTTTACCAGCCCGTACGATGTCGCGCCAGCATTCAGCCTCTCCACCATGCTGAGCGCAGATTGAATTTGCCAGGCAGGCAATACGTCAGGCAAGCCCGCTACCTTCACGCACCATTGCGCCATCAACTGATTTGCCAGACAGACTTCGCTGGACTTGTTCTTGGCGGCGTCACTCCAAAGCCGATAATAACGCCCATTCCAAAGACCTGTCTGATAGCTTTTCTGTGCTCGAATCAACCGTGACGCGCATTCGGCGGCAAAGGCATGGTCGCCGCACGCGTCCGCCATTGCTTTGCCCGATGCAAGTGTTGCGAGCCACGTGCCAGCAACATAACTTGATGTTCCCTCCCATGGCCACACGTCGTAGAATTGGTTGGCGGGCCACGCTTCGCCCGGCCGGGCATGTGGCTGTTCGTGCACCAGCCCGCAATCGTCATCGTCCAGTGAATACTGATAACGAATGGCGCGCCTCGCAGAATCGTAGAAGCGATGCAATTGCTCTTTGTCGCCCGTGCGCAGGTAGAGTTGGTGCACCATCTGCGCGTATTGACCAGCATTGAGCGGGTGCTGGCAGTGGTAGCGTGGATCACGCATGCTGGTCGGCTGGCCGAAGCAGAACGGAATCTCGCCATCGGCCACCTGAAAATGACGGAAAGCTTCCAGCGTGCTGATTTCGAGATCGGGAAAGAAAAAGAGCGCTGCGAAGTGACCGTGCATCCGGCACACCATGGTCTCGACGATTGGGCAACCAGTATGGCTTTCACTGTGCGTAAACCAGCCGTTCTCTCCCCACCATTCGTCTCTGCGCGTCCGCGCAATCCAGATGGAGTTCTTCGTCAGGCTGTAAAACCCTTGCACAAGAGCATCCCGAAGCCACTCGGGATACTCAGAGCGATACAGTACGGCCTGCCAGTTCAGGACGCGTTTTAAAAAACTATCTGAATTGGCGAGCGCATAGGTCGCGACCTCTTTCGCACTACCAAAACGCGTGCTGTAACGATTGACGTGTGGTTCATCGCCGCTATCGCGCCAACTCCGGGCGTACCAACCGACAGCGAATCGTACGCGCTTAGCCGACTGGGGCGGCAATTGCAGTTCCAATGCCGCCGGGATACCTTCTATGGCGACCGCGTTCGCTTCTACAGGAGTGGCAACTGGATTCGGAAACTGCAGTATCAGCTTGATAGGCAGTGACGTATCCGATATGTTGCGCAGTTCGAGATCGAAAACGACGGCCGGAGTGTTGGAGACAGAGGAATCGCCGGGAATGAAGGGGGCGAAAGCACGAATGCCGGCTTTGACCGGAACTTCCGAGAAAGACGCCTGCAAATCCGCAACCGGGAAGTGGCCCCAGTAGACAATGCGTGAAGCGGACAGAGGGATTCGCCGTGTCCCCGATTCCAGAAACAGCCAGTCCGCAAAAATGCGTTTGGGAGGAACCCAATCGTTATAGATGGAGCAAAGACCGATCTTGCCGTTGCCATCCAGCGTGAAATATCCGGTGCCGATACCGCCAAGCGGAACGCCGGATTCCAGGCTGCCACCATCAAACACGAGACCGGTTAGCGGATCAGCGAAGCCATCGGCATGGATTTTTGTCCACTCCTGCGTTTTGCCGTATTCGAAAGGCCAAGCTCGAATGCCGGAACTCCTAGGTGCGGAAGAAGATGTGGCCGCGCCGGCGCTCAGCAAGGACAGCGCCGTTCTTCTGCTGATCATGGCTGCGGACCATTTTATAGGAGGGCCGCTGTAAGCTCAGGATCATAGCGACGCGATCCTTTGCTTCACCACTTCGCGAATTTACCAGATCGAAAACTTGACAGTGCTGAGCTTCCTGACTACGCGCATCAAACAAGGCATGAAGGGAGAGAACGGACTCATCGATCTGGCCGCTAAGGTGAGTCGAGATCTGGCAGAGCTGCACAGAATCTTCACGGAAGCCGATCTTGTCTTCCGGGAGTTTCGACTCCGCTTGCTAGAAAGTCCACCGCCGGCTCATCTCATGCCGTTGGAGTGGATTCCGCTTTCGAACCACTGAGTGTGACGAAGGTCGTTAGGCTGTTCGTTTCTGAAAACGTCGCTAAACGTCGATTCAGGACTAGGGATAAGACAATTAAAGCGTACTTCTTTAAACGCTTTTGCATTGCATATTTTCCGTTACAACCATTGAAACAAGCCGATATTTGGAGCGTTCCCCTCTCAGTCCATTTAGGGCGAGCACATGATCGCAAATCGGCGTCAATTTTTGAATCCACGATCGCGATGATCTCGCCACGATGAGGAGCTTTTGACTTAGGGCGGCGCGAATCCGGCGAGCGGTCATCGTTGGAGGATGAGTGAGCGGAAGGCGGCGCGGCAGTTCGGGTTGGAAAGATGCGCAGGCCGAATTCGGCGAGGCTCAGCCAGTGATCGCAGGAATGGAGTTGAAGGCGCAAACCAGGCGTTCGCACATTCTGGCGGGTGCCGCGGACGATTCTCTACGACA
>DATBGM010000231.1:0-16420 GCA_036557945.1 Bryobacteraceae bacterium
CGTTCAATGGACGGCTGCGCGATGAATGCCTCAATGTCAGTTTGTTCTTCTCGCTAGCAGATGTTCGTGAGCAGTTACGACGCTGGCAGAAGGATTACAATCACCTGTGCCCGCACAGTTCATTAGACGACATCCCTCATCGCCGAATCCAGCGAGGTCCGGCCGGAATTGTCAAGGCACGTCAGCAAGGATGTGTTTTAGAAACTGGATTACCGCGGCGATACTCTTGCCTGCCAGCTCTATCTGCCGGCTCAGAGCGCGCGCAACGATGATATCCGCCATGGGAAAACAATTTACCGGGTGTACTGCGCTGTGTGTCACGGCGAGTCCGGCCGCGGCGATGGCCCAATGAGCACGATCTTAAAAGTGCCGGTGCCGGATCTGACAGAGCTGGCGAAGAGAAATGCGGGTGCGTTTCCGCAACGGAGAGTACAGGAGCAGATCGAGGCGGAATCCGATGCACTCGGCCACGGCACGAAAGAAATGCCGATCTTCGGCCACGCATTTGCGCAAACAGGTCCAAACGCAAAAGATGGTAAGACCCCACCTCGATGGATTTCAGGAAACAATGCGGCGCATTGGTGAAACCCGCAAGATACCTGCCTGGCGCAACATCTGTGAGGACGTAAGTGCCGCGCTCCGGTGTGAATTGGTAAATGGCGGGGCGGTTCCTCTCTCCGTCGTCCGAGACAGGTTGCAAAAATACGGAGCCAAGGGTCAGTGGCTTTGCCGCCTGGTCCAGGTAGACACGGGCGCGCACAGTTGCCGGCTCATACGGCTGTATGGAAACGTCTGCTATATCGGCATTACCGATTTCAACATCTGTCGCACCGATTCCCTCAAGGCCATTCTGACTACTTCGTAAGAGGGTAATGTGATGTTTGCCGGGGGCGATTTGGGTGAACGTAAATGACCCATCTGACGTGAGAGCGCCCTCCTTGCTGGTCCATCCTCGTCCCGCATCGACAGAGATGCTGATCTGGTATCCCGGGAACGTGCCGAAAGCGCCCGCCACGCGACCTGCGACCGAAAATAAAGGTCCGCGCTGCACGTGTATATCTGCACCTTCATAGCTTTTTCCCTGTGTAAGGCGGATAGGTTGAGCAGCCTCGCTCATCAGCGCTGCGGGAAAGAACGTACGGTAATCGTGCAAATTTGTGCGCTTACCCGCGGAATCGACACGAATCTGCGTTGTGGAATCATCGTCCTCCGAATCAGATTCGGCACTTACGAAATACGTCCCGGGTTGAAGCGTCTCAAAATGGTACCGGCCCTCCCGGTCTGTCGTCACATCCTCGTGAATGCGCGCCCAATGGTTGCGCGATTGTAGGGACCATAGCGAGACTTTCCAGCCTGAAGCTGGATCGCCGTCACCGTCTAAGACCTGGCCCTCGATCGCGCTAGCCGGGAACAGACGCAGGCTGATGTCTGATATTTTCTGTCCGGCATCGGCTTTAAGAATCGACCCCTCGTCGTCGTAATGCTGTTGACCATTGGCTCCAGGAAGGTATCCGGGTTTCGTTGCGAGCAGGCTGTATGCCCCGGGCTCAATGTCCGCAAAGCGAAACCGGCCATCGTTGTCCGTTGTTGCCACGAGTTCGATCGAGGATGGATGCTGATATTGGCTTAGCGCAACGCGCGCTTTGCTCACCGGACTACCGCCGTCCGCAGTTGTGACACGACCTGCAATGGTAGCTGTTGAATTCGTGCTCGGGCCAATTTGAGCAATGGCGCCGGTCATAGCAAGACATAACCAGCGGAGCATGTGCCGTTTGTATCACGATTGTGGCAGCATCGAACTCATCTAGAAGGCAAGCTAAGAGTTTGTTGAAAAAGACGATTGCAGACCGAAAGGTCTACTCCACAAAAGTTGCAAACTGTTGATGGATGGTGTGGAGTAGGCGTTTTAGTCTTTCGGCCGCGGGATCAGCCGGATTTCAAACAGCTTCGGCCAGAGCTTTCCCGTTACGAACAGGCGATGATGTTGCGCATCGTAGGCGATTCCGTTGAGCACGTCGGTTTCGGGCGCGCGATCCGCGGCCGGTAAAAGGCCGGTGAGATCGATCCAGCCGAGCACGTTCCCATCGCGAGGCGAGATGCGGGCGATGCGGTCGGATCCCCAGATGTTAGCGAAGAGTTCGCCGCTGACAAATTCAAGCTCGTTGAGTTGCGCGATTTCGTGAGAACCGTCGTGGACCGTAATGCGCCGTTGTTCAGCGAGGGTCTCCGGGTCTAAACAGCGGATTTGCGCGCTGCCATCGCTGAGGTAGACGCGACTGCCGTCATTGGTGAGTCCCCAGCCCTCGCCTGCGTAGGCAAATTTCTTGAGCAGCTGAAAAGAATTGCGCGTATAGACGAAGCCGGTCTGAGATTGCCATGTGACTTGCACGATGCGGCCATCGAGAACGGTGATGCCTTCGCCGAAATATTGCGTCGGAAGAGAAATCTGCTGCAGAATGCGTCCGGTTTCGAGACGCTCCTTGCGCAACGTCGACCGTCCGTGAAGCCCGGTGCTTTCGTAAAGAAGGCCGTCCCGATATTCAAGACCTTGCGTGAAGGCGGTTGGATCGTGAGGATAGGTATGAACGATTTCAAAGCTGTACTCGGGAGCCGCTGAAGCCGCAACGGCCAGTAACAATACAAAAAAAGCGGGCAGCAGAGATCCTATCTCGGCTCCGGCAGGGGCGGTGCGGTAGTGCCGCCGACATTGGCGTAAGAATTTTCCACTTTCACTACTTTGCCCTCGTTAAAGCGCACGAAAGTGATCTTGCCGGGAGGGTCACCATAAACCCAGTCTTCAATTGCGTCGCCTTCGGCATTTGTCTCGCGGCTCTTCGAACGCGGTTTTCCCATAGCGAGCAGTACCTGGTCATGGTCCATGCCTTCGATTGCACGCTGCTCCTTAATCGCCTTCTTGACCGGTTCAGGCAACCGGTCCACGTACTGCTCCGCTGCGGAGTGCTTTGCAAAATCGAAAATAGGAGAAAGCATCTGGCGAATGTCCTGCGCCTTCAGCGAAGGGACGGCGCCGGAGAAAACAAGCGCTACATGCGAGCCGTTTGCCTGGCCGTTCTGGTTGGTAGAAACGGGAGCGGTCGCGGTTCCGCCGCCCATACCGACCTGAACGTGGTCGTACCAGTGGCCTGAGCGCGTACCGCCGTTGATCTCAAAAACGATGCGATTGTCTTCAATCTTGACGCGGGTGATCTGGATTTGATCGCCGACGCGCGCCGACGGACCTTGCTCGTTCAGGGCCTTGTCCCAGACATTCCTGTCGTATTGCCCGTCGCTATGGATGACCAGCGGGCGCTTCGAGCGCGGCAGAATCACCTTCATGGTGGCGATCTCGGCGTTGAGACCGCGTTCGATTTCCATACGCTCGTCGAAGCTGAGCTTGTCGGCGCGAAGCTGGCCGGCAGAGCCCGCGGCCAGGAGCAGGCACGCGGCGATCACGCCATATCGTTGAGATTTCGCGCAATGGATGCTATCTGCGGCCGCACGGGCGACTTGTGAACGGCGAAAAAGAGACCAATCACGAAAACCGTGGCCAGCAGTCCGCCTTCCGGACCGTAATCCCCGCCGCTCCAGAGAGGCAAGAGATCCCATCGATAGTGATACCTCGTTAACTCGATTGTAAGCCCGCTCAGATTCACTCCAAAGAGCGGCAGAACGACATTCCAGCCGAAGTGCAGGCCAATTGGAAGCCAGAGATCGCGGCTGCGCAGAAACGCATAGCCGAGGACGATGCCCCAGAGAATCGTGTTGAGGACGCCCAGCCACGTCGAGTGCGGATTGGACGAGTGTGTGAACCCGAAAATGACCGCGACCGGTAAAACAGTCGCAAACGGGCCGATTTTTTCGATAAGTAACTGGAAGGCGTAGCCGCGGAAGATCATTTCCTCGCCTGTCGCGGCAGCGGCCAGGGTTGCAACATAAAAGACGAGCGTGCCCCAGGAGAAACCCTGGTTCGCTTGTGGAATGAAATGGCCGGTACCGGCGATCAGCGGCGCAGCCAGCATCAAAGCCGCCGCCCCGGCGCCCAGCACCAGGCCCAAAAGCAAATTTTGCAGCGAAGCCCGGCCGCCTTGCAGACCAATATCGGTAAACGGCCGGCGATCGAAAATCCTCATGGTGAGGAGATTTGCAATAAGGCCGGTGGCGCACAGCCCGACCGTTCCCGCTACTACGACTCCAAATATGTTGAAAAGCAGCAACACCAGGAGCCGCAGGCTGACGAACACGGTGGCGATAAAAAAGGCCACCCGAAGAATAATCCCGATGCGGGTGTCGGGGCCGGTCGAGCGGTTGGAAAGATCGGGTTGTAGTTCCATCTTGTCCGGGGAGGGTGGTCCGGGATACCCCCAGCCATGGCTGCCGCAGGCACAGAAATTCTTAGTACCTGTCGCGCGACATTCTCATCGTAACTGGCGCGGTTACGACCGATGAGTAGGTATGGATCGAATGCAAAACCGACGAAACGAAGCGCGGCTGCTCTGCGCAGATCTGATCGAGCTGATCTGGTCGGAGCCTTCCGGGCAGGAGCAGCGGAGAGTCGCCAACCTGGAGGATATTTGCCCGGGCGGGATGTCGCTTCAGTTGGAAGTGCCGGTCCACGTCGGTACACGGGTACGCGTGCTCTATCGCGAGGTAGAGCTGGTGGGTGTTGTCCGCTATGCGATTTTTCGGAACAAAGCATATTTCATTGGCCTGGAGCTGGATGAAAATAGCCGCTGGTCGGTCCGGCACTTTGTTCCGCAGCATTTGCTCGATCCGCGGAAGCTGCTGCAGCGATTGCTGCCCGAGCCGGAGACGGCAACTCCGCGCTGGGTGAACTAATCCACCACTGCCATTCCAAATGCCTGCTCGCGATGCGAAGTAGAATTCGTCTATGGCCGAAAAGGGGGCGCGGAAGGGGACAGAAAAGGGGACGAGCGGCAAACGCGAACCGGTGACGGTAGGCGGGGTCTTTGCGGCTCTGGCAACACCGCGCCGGCCGAACTCGATTGAGGCGGACACGGGCGCGCTGCTCGATTACCTGGACGCAGTCGCCGTCCCGGGGATAAACGGGCTCGTCCTGTTTGGCTCGACGGGAGAGTTCGTTCATTTCGAACTCGAGGAACGGATGCGAGCCACCGGCCTGGCAATCAAACGCAGCCGGGTTCCGGTTTTGGTAAATGCTTCGCACTCAACGCTCGCGGGCGCAATCCTGCTGGGCCAGCACGCCAAGGGAGCAGGCGCTGCCGGTGTTTTGCTGACGCCGCCGTACTTTTATCGCTACAGCGAAGACCAGATCTGCGAATTTTATTTACAATTCGTGGATGCGATGGAGGCGGGCACTGGAGTCTATCTGTACAATTTGCCGACATATATCAACCCGATATCGGCAGCGCTTGCCGGGCGACTGTTCGGGACGGGCGCCTTCGCCGGGATAAAGGATTCGAGTGGAGACTGGAATCTGTTTGACTCGCTGCTCAACTTACCGGAGAGAGTGAGTTTCCGCCTGCTCGCCGGAAACGAATCGATCTACCTGCGGACGCGCTCGGCGGGAGCAGACGGTATCGTCTCGGGCATCGCGGCAGCCCTTCCGGAACTCATGGTCGCCTTGGATCATGCCATTTTTGCGCGCGATGACGCCCGCACACAAGCCTTGAATGGAAAGCTGGCAGAATTCCTTAGTTACGTGGAGAGATTTCCATCCACGACGGCCATCCGGCAGGCAGCAGTCGTGCGCGGCTGGAAACTCGGCAATTCGGCCGTGCCGCTCGACGAAGATACGGCGGCGGACGTGATCCGTTTTCAAGGATGGTTCCGCGAGTGGCTTCCCGGCACGCTTGCCGAATGCGGCCAGATTACCGGCGTGAGAACGTAGAAATGTGGACGAGCAAACGCCAACCGGCGCGGATTTCCGGCGTGCAGGATATGCCCATACCGACTGGATCGCGGAATACTTTGAACAAGTACGCGAACACCGTGTGCTGCCCGAAGTCGAGCCGGGCGAATTTGCAGCCCTCCTCCCGCGCAGCGCACCCGAACATGGCGAGAGTTTCGAAGAGCTGTTAGAGGAGTTCCGCGCCAAGGTTTTCCCCGCGCTTACGCTCTGGAATCATCCGCGTTTCTTTGCGTGGTTTTCGATCTCGTCTACGCCGCCTTCCATTCTTGCGGAATACCTGGCCGCCGCAGTAAACGTCAATGCCATGCTGTGGAAAGCTTCTCCCGCGGCGACCGAACTCGAGCAGGTCACCCTTGGCTGGATTCGGGATTGGCTGGGACTCGATCCTTCCCTGTTCGGCATCATTTACGACACGGCTTCACTCGCGGTCATGCAGGCGATCGGAGCGGCACGCGAATACGCCGATCCCGAGTGCCGTACGAGAGGTATGCGCCCCGGTCTGATTGTCTACATCTCCGAGCAAACGCATTTTTCGGCAGAGAAAGCGGCCATCACGCTCGGTTTCGGCCAGGAGAATGTACGGAAGATCGGAGTAGACGCAGAATTCCGCATGCGGCCCGATCTGCTGGAGGAGGCGATTCAGGCGGATCTTGCGGTGGGCAAACGGCCCTGCTGCATTGTGGCATCGGTCGGCTCAACTTCGACCAGCGCCATCGATCCGGTTCCCGAGATTGCGGCCGTTGCCGGACGGTATGGCATCTGGCTGCATGTCGATGCGGCCTATGGCGGATCGGCGGCGGTGCTGCCCGAGATGCGGCACGTGCTGGCGGGAGTCGAGCGGGCCCAATCGTTGGCCTTTAATCCGCATAAATGGTTGTATGTCTCGATCGACTGTAGCATTCTGTATACCAGCCGTCCCGATATTCTGCGGCGCGCCTCTGCGCTGGGCGCAGAGTATATCCGTAATGCGGAAGACGAGCGCGTGGTGAACTATAACGAATACGGCGTGCAACTCGGCCGCCGCTTCCGTGCGCTGAAGCTTTGGTATGTGCTGCGCTACTACGGGCGCGAAGGTATTTCGAAGATGCTGCGCGAAGCGCTTCGCCTCGCGCGCCTTTTGAAAGACCTGATCGAGAGCGACGAACGGTTTGAACTCGCGGCGCCCGTTCCGTTTTCGCTCGTATGTTTTCGCCTCCGCGCTGAGAATGCCGCCAACGAACGGCTGCTCGGGGCCATCAACGCGAGCGGGAAAGCGTTTCTGTCGCACACCGTTTTGAACGGCCGTTACGTGCTGCGCTGCGCCATCGGCAATTTTCAAACAACCGAGCAGGACATTCGCGAGGGCTGGGACCTGATTTGCGAGAAAGCGGAGGCCTTGATGAAGCCCATGCTTACCGCCAACGAACGCGCTTGAAAATGGAGAGAATTCTCTGCGGCGTGCCGCTGCGGAATCCCGTGCTGGCAGCCTCCGGAACGTTCGGCTACGGGATCGAGTTCGCAAAGATCGTCGATTTAAACGCGCTCGGCGGGCTGGTAACCAAAGGACTGTCGCGCGAACCGATCGCCGGTAATCCGGCGCCTCGCCTGTGGCACACCGAAGGCGGCATGATGAACTCGGTCGGCCTGCAGAATGTCGGTGTGCGCGAGTTCGTTCGGCAAAAATTGCCCAAATTGCGCCGGTACTCGGTCCCGATTTTTGCGAACGTCTTCGGGTACGCGATTGACGATTATGTGGAAGTCGTGCGCGTTCTCGAGGATGCGGAAGGGCTGGCCGGTTACGAGCTCAACGTTTCCTGTCCGAACACCAAAGAAGGCGGCATCTTCTTTTCAAGCGATCCAGCGCTCCTTGCGGAAGTAACGGCACACGTGAAGAAGACCGCGCGCCGGCCCGTCATCGTGAAGCTTTCACCGAACGTGGCGCGCATTGAGCCGTTCGCGCTGGCGGCGGAAGCCGCCGGCGCCGATGCGATTTCGCTCATCAATACCCTGGTTTCGTACGCTTTGGATACAAGAACGCGCAAGCCGCGCATTGCAGCCGGATTTGCGGGCCTTTCCGGACCGGCGATTAAACCTCTGGCTCTTCGCCTGGTGGCCGAAGCGGTGGCTGCTGTGAAAATTCCCGTAATCGGAATCGGTGGTATTGCCAATGGCCGGGATGCAGCCGAGTTTTTGCTGGCGGGTGCTTCCGCCGTCGAAGTCGGCACGGCCACGTTTATCGATCCGCGCGCTCCGCAATTAATCGCCGACGAATTAGCTCGCATGCGATGAACCCGCGCCGTATCAGCGAGGCGAAGATGGAATAATCGAACCAATGAAAGAAAAGATCACGTCAGAAAAGGGGCCGAAGCCGGCCGGTCCATATTCGCCCGCTCTACGCGTAAACGGATTCGTTTTTTTGAGCGGACAGATTTCAGCCGATCCGAATACCGGAGAGCTGGTCAACGATTCGATTCAGGCCGCCACGGCGCGCGCGCTCGAAAATTTGAAGCTGGTGCTTGAAGGCGCCGGGCTTTCGCTTGACGATATCGTGCGGACGACGGTTTATTTGAAGGATATGAACGATTTCGCCGAAATGAATGAAGCATACGGAGCACACTTCGGCACGACACCGCCGGCGCGCACGACCATCCAGGTCGCCCGCCTGCCGCGCGACGCGCGCATCGAGATCGACGCCATAGCCCTCGACCCGCACCACAAATATCCGTTCGCGAAATGAGCTACTGTTTTGGCGCATCCGCCGGTTTTAAAGGCGGGTGTGCACTGTATTGCTTCTGCGGCGGATTCAGAGTGATGTCGACCGTCTTCTCATCACCCGCAAGCTCCAGGTGGTTGCCGTATGTCTGGTATTTGCGCGTGATCACCTGCAATTGAACGGCCCCTTCCGGAACCGGCGGGAAATGGGCGATGCCTTGTTGATTTGTCCTGACTTCCCAATGAATTTTGCTGCGCTTGCCAAGCTTGGTAATGCTACGAGAGCCGAGGAAGTCCAGAATCACGGCGGCGTTATCGACGGGCTTGTCGTATTGATTCTTCACCACGACTTTCAGCGTCGTCTTGTTTTCAGCGTAAGCCGCTACGGTTGTAAAAAGAGAGAGAAAAAAAGCGAGGAAAGCCCGCTGGACCTGCATGCCCTGATTATCGCGTAAGCTGCTGCAAGGCGGCGCGCAATGCAGACTCGTCCATCGCTCCCGGATGATAAAGACGCACGATGCCACGGCGGTCGACCAGCACGATGGTGGGCGTAGTGCTCGCGCCGAACCGCTCGAAATTGCCGGCATCGAACGGAACTTTTGCGTTCGGAATGCTCGCGTAATATTTTTGAAAAACCCGTTCGATGAACGCGCGCTCTTCCTGCGGTGAAGCATGCTCGTCCTGCGCGGTGTAGCCATAGAGCCGGGTAGGCGCAAGTACAGTGAGGCCTTTCGGCTCGAATTCTGCCGCAAGCCGGCTGATAATCGGCTCCTCACCCTTGCAATCGGCGCACCAGTGCGCCCAGAAAAACAGCAGCAGCGGTTTGCCGCGCCAGAAGTTCGGATTTGTCGGCTTTGCGCCGAGCCAATCCGTCGCGCGCAGGGCCGGCATGGGTTTGCCTTCGAGCGTCAGCAGATTGATGTTCTTTTGCAGCCGGTTGACCAGAGAGGTTCCTCGCCAGGTAGTCAATGCCGAGCGCAACAACTGGAGCGCTTCGGCGCGTTTGTTCTGGCGCGCCAGAATTTCCGCTTCGACTTCATAGGCCGCGCCGAGCGCAAGCGGCAGATGCGGTTCTGCGTCGAGCTTCCGGGTCGCAAGCGAGGTCTGCGCGAGACGGTTGATCTCCTCGGCGTCCTGATCGGCCTGTTCGAGATTGCCGGCAGCGGCCTCGCCGCGCGCCAGCCAGGAAAGCGCCTCGAGCGCTTCCGGTGTGTCGCCGTTCACGCGGCGGTACTGTGCGACAAGCGCCCGCGCGCTCGCCAGGTCGCCATGTTGCAAGGATGAAACGACATAGGCCACGATGAGGGGCGTTTGCGGCTGCCCGTAGCTCTTTTCGGTCTGCGCCCGCAGACAGGCAATGGGCGGCAGCAACGCGAGCGATGCCAACAATATTATTCGACGCACACTGTCTTAAGGTATTCGCGAAACTGCTGCCCCAAGTCATGCCGGGTCAGCGCGAATTCCACAGTGGCCCGTAAAAATCCGAGCTTATCGCCCGCGTCGTAGCGCGTGCCTTCGAATTTCAGTCCGTAAATCGGCCGGTTCCGCAACATGTACTTCAGAGCGTCCGTAAGCTGAATTTCACCGCCGCTGCCCGGCTCGATCGATTCGATGCAATGAAAAATCTCCGGTGTCAGAATATAGCGGCCGATAATGGCGAGATTCGAAGGGGCATCGGCAGGCTTGGGTTTTTCCACCATGTTGCGAATGCGGTACAGGCGATTCTCGCGGCCATTATCGGAGACGAGTTCGGCATCGACTACGCCGTAAGCCGAAATCTGATCCTTTGGCACTTCCATCAACGCGAGCACCGAAGCGCCATAGAATTCATAGACATCGAGCAACTGCCGGATGCATGGAATCTCGGAAGAAATAATGTCGTCCGAGAGCACGACCGCGAACGGCTCGTTGCCCACCAGCTCCTTCGCCCGCAAGACGGCGTGTCCCAGGCCGAGGGCTTCCTTCTGACGGACGTAAGAAATATCGATCATGTCCGAGATCGATCGGACCATCGAGAGCATTTCGCTCTTGTTCTTCGACTCGAGTAATTGTTCGAGCTCGAAGCTGACGTCGAAGTGATCCTCAATAGACGATTTGCCGCGTCCGGTTACAATAATGATGTTCTGGATCCCGGAATGCATTGCCTCTTCGACGCCGTACTGGATCAGCGGCTTATCGACTAAGGGCAGCATTTCCTTCGGCTGGGCCTTGGTAGCCGGCAGAAACCGGGTACCCAGACCTGCGGCTGGAAAAACCGCCTTGCGCACGCGTGGTGTCATCAAACGTCATTGTACGCGCTTGGCCATTCGATTCTCGCCACTCGCCGCTCGCGCTTTGTAGGCGGCATTAACATTGTGCTAGTTGTAAAGTTTAAGGAAGAAACAAACTTCGAAGATGGCTTACGTAATTGCCGAACCTTGCATCGGAACGAAGGATACCGCCTGTGTGGACGCCTGCCCGGTAGACTGTATTCATCCGAAAAAGGATGAGGAAAAGTTCGAAGGCGAGCAGATGTTGTATATCGACCCGGTAGAGTGTATCGATTGCGGAGCCTGCGTACCGGTCTGCCCGGTTTCAGCTATCTTTGCGGCCGACGACCTGCCTGAAAAATGGGCGGATTTCACGCAGAAGAACGCGGAATTTTTTGGCCGCTAAGGCCGGTATACGGCGTACGACGTTTCGGTCTCCCAAACCCTGACGTAGCTGATCGCAGCCGCGGGCAGAGCTTTCTGCATATCTTCACAGATAAACTTCGCAATGTTCTCCGCTGACGGATTGATCTCGTCGAAGGGCTTCAGTTCATTGAGTAACTGGTGGTCAAGATAGGCGCTGGTCTGCCGGAGCTGATCTTTCAGTCTGGCGAAATCGAAGAGGAGCCCTGTCTTATCTAACTGTTCTCCTTCCATTCCAACCTGCACGCGATAGTTGTGGCCGTGCAGGTTTTCGCATTTGCCGTAATAGTCGCGCAGGAAGTGAGCGGCGGCGAAGGTGTGTTCTACACAGATTTCAAACATGGAAGAATTCTTGGACGTCCTCGAGCTTCCTCGAAAAGCGATACGGGGGCAAGCTTTCGAAGAAGACACGCCCGTACGGGAGCCGGATAATTCTATTATCCAGCAAGACGAGAACGCCGCGGTCATTGGCAGCGCGAATCAGGCGTCCAAATCCCTGTTTGAGCGCCAGCGCAGCCTGCGGCACGTGGTAGTCGCGAAACGCGTTTCCGCCTTTGCTGCGCACATCCTCGCTGCGGGCGGCAACTACCGGATCGCTCGGCACGGCGAACGGCAGGCGATCGATGATGACGCAGCTGAGCTGTTCGCCCTGCACATCCACACCTTGCCAGAACGAAGAAGTGCCGAACAGCACCGCGCCCGGAGTGCGGCGGAAAGTTTCAATCAGCGCAGTTCGCGGCGCTTCGCCCTGCAGAAGAAGCGGGTATTCCAGACGTCGTCGCAGCAGCTCGTAGATTTGTCGCATCTGGCTGTAGCTGGTGAATAATAAGAACGCCCGGCCGCGCGATGCTTCGACCAATCGTTCGATTTCATCGGCGGCGCGCCTGGCGAATTCCGGCTGCCGCGGATCGGGTAGATGCGGCGGAACATAAAACAACACCTGCTGCTCGTAGTCATAGGCGCTTTCCAGAAAAAGTGTTTGCGCATGCGGCAAACCGAGGCGCTCCTGCGTAAAACCGAAGCTCTTGGCGACAGCCAGCGTGGCCGAAGTCAACACGACGGTATCGAGTTTGTCAAAAAGCCGCTCCGGCAAGATGCGTGAAACGTCGATGGGCGTCGCCTGCAAATAAATACCGCGCCCGCGCGCCTCCGTCCAGTAGACAAAGGACGTGTCGCGCGCCTCCATCCAGAATTCCAGAGCCTGACGCAGCAACTTCGCGCGGCGAACGAGCGGAATGATTTCTTCAATCGCGCCTTCCACCAGCTCCAGGCGCGTGCCGAGCATATCGACCGCAAGTAAGATTTCCCGGTAGGCGCCGGCGTGGTTCGCAAGAAACCGGTCTTGACCGGTAAAGCCGTGCCGCCCTTCGGTTGGAAAGAGCCGGAAAAATTCGTCCGAGCGGTCGCCGACCTGAATCAGAGCGCGGTCGAGCTCAGGCGTGGCGAAGAATTTGCGCCGTGAAGTCGCGGCAGTATCTTTGATCAGCTCCTGGATTTGCAGATTGCTGACCGACATGCCGAAATATTGGCCGGCAACGTCTTCGATCTCGTGCGCTTCGTCGAATATGACGGCCGAGTAGTCCGGCAGAATCGCGCCAAAGGGCTGATCACGTACCGCGAGATCGGCGAAGAAGAGATGGTGGTTGACGATGATAATGTCGCTTTCGTGCGCGCGGCGGTGCATTTCGGTGATAAAGCATCGTTCGAACTGTTTGCATTTTTGACCGGCGCAGGCGTCGCTGCGGGCGTCGAGTTTCCACCAGGTGCTGCTCGCTTCCGCAATTTGTGTAAGCTCGCTGCGATCGCCGGTCTCGGTGGTTTGCTCCCACTCGCGAATGATCTGGAATTCGCGGATTTCCTCGATGCCGGAAAGAACCGGCTCGCGCTCGGCATCATAGAGTTTCTGCCTGCACAAGTAGTTTGACCGGCCCTTCATGTAGCAGACGCGTAATGGCTCCTCGAAAAGCGACTGCAGGAAGGGAATGTCTTTCGTATAGAGCTGTTCCTGCAGATTTTTGGTTCCGGTCGAAATGACGACGCGCTTGCCGGAGAGGATGGAGGGGATCAGGTACGCAAGCGTTTTGCCGGTGCCGGTGCCCGCCTCGACGATGAGGTGCTGTTTGTCGGCGAGAGCGGCCTCGATCGCTTCTGCCATTTCGAGCTGCCCGGCGCGAAATTCGTAATTCGGATGAAAACGCGAGAGCAGGCCATCGCGCCTGAAGAAAGCGCGCGCGGTGAGTTTCTTCGGCCGGTTCGCAGGATGGTCAATTGAAGCGGTGAGAGGCACTGCGGAGCAAGGGAAAGAATCTCCAGTTTAGTATGTCTCGCTATGCTCTAAGTGAGCCGTTATGGCGGAAGAGATCTTCTACCTCTCGGAGTTGCTGGGCGTCAAGGTCTTCGATCTGAAAGGTCGTGACATTGGTACGCTGCGCGACGCCGCGCTCGTTCCGCTGATCGATCCCGTACGCCTCGATCGCTACCTGGTAGGGGCCGGACCCGGCTGGCTCAGTATCCGTTACGACCAGATTCAGTCCATTTCCACCGGCGGCATCCATCTCAAAGACGAACGCCTCACTCCTTATCACTCCGACGAATACATGCTGCGCATGGTGCGCGATCTGCTCGATCAGCAGATCATCGACGCCCAAGGCCGCAAGGTCGTCCGGGTGAACGACATCACGTTCCTGAAAGAAATCGAGAACAGCAGCGACGTGCTGCATATCCTCGAAGTCGACATCGGGGTGCGCTCGATCGTCAGGCGGCTTCTGCGCGGTATTGTTTCTCCGGCGGTGATCCGCAAAGTGCAGAGTCGTATTCCGACGCATTCCATTCGCTGGGAATTCTGCAACATGCTCGAAGCCGATCCGCAGCGCCGTGTGCGGCTCAATATCTCGAACAAACTTCTCGAGAACATGCATCCGGCGGATCTGGCCGATATTGTGGAAAATCTCGGCCATGAAGACAGGGCCGCCCTTTTCAACACGATGGACAGCGAAACGGCGGCCGAACTTTTGACCGAAGTCGAGCCGGAGCTGCAAGCGAAGATCATCGAGTCGCTGAACGCGGAAAAGGCGGCAGAGATTCTGGAAGAGATGGAACCTTCCGAGGCGGCGGATCTGCTGAACGAACTCGAAGAGGAACGATCGGAAGAGATCCTCGACGAAATGAAGGAAGAGGATAAAGAAGAAGTCGAGGAGCTGCGCGATTTCCGCGACGATTCCGCCGGCGGTCTGATGGACACCGGATACCTGGCTCTCTCTGAGAACGCGACCGTACAGCAGGCGATGGACGAGCTTCGCAAGGACGAAGATGTACTGGAAGATCTGCACGCGGTCTTTCTGGTCGGTGGGGAAAACCGGCTGCGCGCGACGGTTCCGCTGGCCCGCCTGTTTTTTGCAGCCGGCGATGCGCCGCTGAAGGACTTTGCCAGCGACCCTTTGCTCTTCGTTACAGCGAACGAACGGCTGGACCGCGTCTCCGAGATGTTCGACAAGTACAATCTGCTGGCGCTGCCGGTGGTAAACGACGAAGAACGGCAGGAATTGATCGGCGTTATCACAGTGGACGACGTGGTCGCGTTACTACGGAACGAGTAACGCTTAATTTTGCGCAATCTTCGGGTCGATTTTCGATGCAAGCGCCGCTTCAGCCTGCGCCTCCTCCAGTTTCTGCGCACGTTCGAGAGCAAGACTCAGGCTGTAATGCAACGCTGCCACTAGCGGACTGACGCGAATGCCATCGCGATAAACCTGCGCGGCTTCTTCGTAGCGGGCTTTGGCAAAGAGCGACGCGCCCCAATTGAGATAAGCGGGAACATAATCGGGATCGAGTGCAAGGGCAGTCTTGTATTCGGCGATCTCTTCGTCGCGGCCCGTCGCGCCATAAGCAATGCCGAGATTAAAATGCGCGCCAGGATCTCGCGGATAGTAGTTGAGCGCGACGTTCAGGATTCCGGCGCTGGTCTGCGGATTGCCGGCCTCGCCATAAGAGATGCCGAGATAGGTAAGCGCCCGCAGGAAGCGCGGATAAATTTTTAGTGCTTCGAGTAGCTCAGCAATCGACTGCTCGCGATTTCCTGCCGTACGCAGCTTCATCGCGCGCTCGAAATGTTCAGCCGCCTGTTCGCGGAAATCGCGCGGGAGCCGCTCGAGGATATACGATTTGTTCGGGCCGGAAATGGCAGTGGAGAATTCGCCGGGTGCGAGGCTGAGTGCGGCGTTGGCCCAGACGGGATCGAGCTGCGTTGCGTCAAGATCGCCGAGATAGCCGCCATTGCGCGCGGTGGCCTGTTCGGTGGAATTCGCACGTGCCAGATCGAAAAAGGAAGCGCCCGTTCGCAATTGCGCGTAAACGGCTGCGGCCTTCGCGGCGTCGTCGAGCGCGATCAAACGCAGATACAAATGCTTTGGCGAGAGCGTGCTGCGCCACTCGGGTTTCCGGGCGGGAACGGCAACGTTCTGCTCCGGATGAACGCGAATCCAATGATCGCTAATGATGAAAGGCGCGCTATGGCGGCTCTCGGGCATGTGACAGCCCACGCAGCCGTTCTCGCGATTCACCGGGCACAGTTCCGGGTGTTCGCGCGTAGCGGCATTGTGGCAGCTCACGCAAGTCTTCTCGGATCTCACGACGAGAACGGCGCGCGGCGCATCCTGGTGCGGATTGTGGCAGCTCACGCAATTGATCCGGCCGCCGCTTTCCCGCCAGCATTCGCTCGCGCTGAGCGCGGTGACCTGATCGGAGATGAGCAGATCGTCAGGCAATGGGTCCTGAACCTTGCTGAACCCGGCATGGCACTCCGCGCAGGGCTTCATTTGTTCGGCCGCCGGCAGCTTGCGCGGATTGAGAATCTGTTTGTCAACGGATTGATGAGCCAGCGCCGCCAGGTGCGCCTGCCCCGGACCATGACAGCTTTCGCAGGTGACACCTGTTTCGGTGTGCGTGCCCTGCGAGCGCGGCCCGCCATGGCAGGCGAGACATTTTTCTTCAAAGCGTGGTGTCAGAACACGGCCGAGCGCGGTTTCGTACGACGTGGGTTTCTCATGCGGGAAACCGGGCGAAAGCTCCAGCCGGTTTTCCGGCGCGTAATGCAGATAGCGCGTTTCGAGCAACGGCGCGCGCTCGAGTGGAGAGCCATTCAGTTCTTGGATGCGGGCGAGAAAACTGA
>DATBGM010000232.1:0-13454 GCA_036557945.1 Bryobacteraceae bacterium
GATTGCCGCTGCGCAGGCCGGCAAGACTGTCCTCTGTGAAAAGCCGCTCGGTCGCAATCTCGAGGAATCGCGCGCCATGGTCGAAGCCGTCGAGCGCGCGAACGTGCCGAGCATGGTCTGGTACAACTATCGCCGCGTCCCGGCTGTAACGCTGGCAAAGCAATTGGTGGACGAAGGACGTTTCGGGCGCGCGTTTCACTACCGCGCGAAATTTTTGCAGGATTGGACGATCTCCGCCAATGTTCCGATGGACGGCGCGGGCCTGTGGCGCTTGAATGCAGACGTTGCGGGGAGCGGGGTGACGGGCGATTTGCTGGCGCATTGCATCGATACGGCGATCTGGCTGAACGGGCCGGTGGCGGAAGTCACGGCGGCAACCGAAACGTTTGTCAAGCAGCGCGCCAGCGCGTTGACCGGCGAACAGCGCCAGGTGAAGATCGATGACGCGAGTGCGTTTCTCGCGCGCTTCGAAAACGGTTCGCTCGCCACCTTCGAAGCGACGCGCTATGCACGCGGGCACAAGGCGCTTTATACATTTGAGCTCAACGGAGAGAATGCGTCGGTAGCGTGGGACCTGCACGATTTGCACCGGCTGCAATATTTCGAATACGCCGAGGATTCGCGGCTGCGCGGCTGGCGTTCGATTCACGTGACCGAAGGCGAGCATCCGTACATGAAGCAGTGGTGGGTGCCGGGACTGCAGATCGGCTACGAGCACACGTTTATTCACCAGGTTGCGGATCTGCTGCGCGGACTGGCGGAGGGCAAAATGCCGCAGCCGTCGTTTCGCGATGCGCTGGCGACCGAAGGAGTTGTCGATGCGGTGCTCGAATCGGCGGGCAGCGGGCATTGGGTGAAATGCAAGGAACAGGAGAAACATGGCAAAGCAAAAGTTGATTGAAGACGCGCTGGAGGCGGGCGAAGGTGTGGTGCGGCTGGCGCCGTGCTGGGTGCCGCGCTCGTTTCTGATGCCCGGGGGCCGGCTGAAGCTCGATTCGCGCGATTTGTACGCGTTCGGCGCGCATCGCGGCGGCATCGACGAGCGCTGGTTCTCTTCGACCACCAAAGCCGCCAACGGCCCGGAAACGACCGAAGACGAAGGCCTCAGCTACATTGCATTCGACGGTAAGAAGGCGCTGTTCAAAGAGGCGATCGAGACCTCAGGCGATAAGTTCCTGGGCGCGGAGGTTATGCGCCGCGAGGGCGGCTGGAATTTTTTCTGCAAGTTTTTTGACAATCTTGGGCCGATTCCGCACCATATGCACCAGCGCGACCAGCACGCGAAGCTTGTCAATCAAAGAGGCAAGCCCGAGGCGTATTATTTCCCGCCGCAATATAACTTCAAATCCAACAATTTTCCGTATACATTTATGGGTCTCGAACCGGGCACCACGCGCAACGACGTGCTCGATTGTCTGAAGCGCTGGAACGAAGGCGATAACGGCATTCTGAATCACTCGAAGGCTTACAAGCTGGTGCCGGGCACAGGCTGGCAGATCAACGCCGGCATTCTACATGCGCCGGGGTCACTGGTGACGTATGAGCCGCAGGTGAACAGCGATGTCTTCGGGATGTTCCAGTCCATGGTGGAGGGTCGCTATGTGCCGTGGGATCTGCTCGTGAAAGATGTGCCGAAGGAGAAAGCGCACGATCTCGAATTTCTGGTCGACATGCTCGATTGGGAAGCAAATGTCGATCCCGAATTCGGCCAGCACAACATGACGAAACCGCGCCCGGTGCGCAATGAGAGCGAGATGGCGGACGCGGGCTATCGCGAGCTATGGGTGACCTATGGCACGCGCTACTACTCGGCGAAAGAGTTGACCGTGCTGCCGAAGCGCTCGGTTGTGATCAAAGATGCGGCGGCCTACGGACTGATTCTGACGCAAGGATTCGGGAAACTGGGCGTGCATACGATCGAGACGCCGGCGCTGATCCGTTTCGGAGAGCTGACAAACGACGAGTTATTCGTAAGCGCCGAGGCGGCGATCCGGGGTGTTGAGATTACCAACGCGAGCGATAAGGAACCGCTGGTCATACTGAAACACTTCGGGCCAGGCAATCCCGACGCTGCTTCGCTCATTATTCAATGACGACGTTCGCGGGGCGCAAAGCGGCCGGGATCGAGAACGAGCACGTACGCGTGACCGTGCTCGAAGAAGGCGGACACATTGCGGAGATTCTCGACAAGCGCACGGGAGTGAATCCGCTCTGGCGACCGCCGTGGCCTTCGATCGAGCCGTCTACGTTTAAGAAAGGCGCGGACACGTGGGGCTCGGGCTCCGAAGCCAAACTGCTGGCAGGCATCATGGGGCACAACCTGTGCCTCGACATTTTCGGGCCGTCATCGGAGGCGGAAGCCGCGGCGGGAATCACGGTGCACGGAGAAGGGTCCGTAACGCCGTACACAATCACGGTTTTAGCGAACGAACTGGTGGCGCGAGCACAACTTCCGCTGGCGCAGCTCGCATTTGAGCGGCGGATCGTGTTGAAAAACGAAGCGCCGGGCGTTTTTATCACGGAAACGGTGGAAAATTTGTCGGCCTGTGACCGGCCGGTCGCCTGGACCGAGCACGTGACGCTCGGGCCGCCGTTTCTCGAACCCGGCGTGACCGAGTTCGCTCATAACGGGACGCGGTCGAAGGTGTTTGGGCCGCCCGATTTCGGAGAGAGCGATCTCGAAGCAGGCGCGGAATTCGTCTGGCCCAATGCGCCGCGGCGCGGCGGCGAAACGCGTGATTTGTCTGTTTTTGCCGAACGAACTCGCGATCGAAGCGCGGGCTTCACCACACACCGGATCGACCCGGCCGCCGAAGAAGCGTTTGCCGGAGCGTTTCACCCGGGACTGGGATTGCGCATTACATATTTTTGGAAGCGAAGCCAGTTTCCATGGCTGGGAATCTGGGAAGAGAACCGGTCGCGGCAAGGGCCGCCCTGGAACGGAAACACAGTGGCGCTGGGATTGGAATTTGGCGTTTCGCCGTTTCCGGAGACGCGGCGCGAGATGATCGAACGGGGGCAGTTATTCGATACGCCGGGATTCCGCTGGCTGGGCGCGCGGGAGAGAGTTACCGTCGAGTACCGGGTCGAGCTTACAACAGCCGGAAACTGACTTCAATCGTGGCCTGCGTCGCTACCGGATGGCCGCCTTTAATTCCGGCGCGGAAGCGCCATTTCTGAACCGCTTCGACGGCTTTTTCATCCAGGCCGAGGCCGAGCGGGCGAATCACCTTTATGTCGCGTGGCATCCCGTTCGCATCGACAATGAGCGAAAGCAGAACCGTACCGGAATATTTCGCCTTGCGGGCGGCCTCCGAATATTCGGGCTCGGTCTTGCTGATCAGGATAGGAGCGGAGACTTCGCCGCCGACACGATAGACACCGCCGCCGACACCGCCGCCGGAACCGGGGCCGTAGCCGTTACCATCGCCCGATCCAAGACCGCCACCATGACCGGAACCGAGTCCTTGCGAGCCCTGCCCGCCCGAGAGCGGATTCAGTTTCGCCAGTGGATCGCCATAATCCTGCGCCTGGATCTGCGGCAGCGGCGCGTTAATCTCCGGTTCCTTGGGCAGCTTCGGCTGCTCGACTTTCAGCGCCGGGGGAATAAACGGCTTGATGTTGAACTTCGGCGGCGCGCCCTTGCTCACGGGTGTAGGAGCATGCTGGCCGCCACCACCGCCGCCGCCCGATTTCTGAGCGGCCGGTATCTTCGGCTGGTAGGGCGGCACATAGATGATCGCGCCCAGATCCTTTATCTTCTTCTGAACCACCGGCGTCTGAAACACCACCAGCATAAGCGCCACAACGCCGACGTGAATCAGAACCGAAACCGCTCCGGACCTTTTTCCACCGCCCGAATACGCACCCCAGATACTGTCGATTTCGACCGGTTTTGACGTGACCTCAAGCGGCGGCAGCTTCTCCGGATGGATCAACTCCCGGACATTGGCGACCAGAGACTTGTACCAGGGCTGCTCGAGCGAGGCGATATCGCCGAATTCGCTTGTCTCGATCGGACGCGACGTCACTTCAAGGGGTGGGAGTTTCGGTGGATTGAAGGTCTCGCGAATCCCGCGGACGATCGACTTGTACCACGGCTCCTCAATGTCGGTCGACATCAACAGCCGGTCTAAATTGTCTTCGGGCTGGCTAATCACTACACACTCCGGAGATTCCCTTCTTGCAGTTAAGCTCCCAGTTCACCCCGGGCACTCGCTTGGACGCCCTCGATGAAATGGCAGTTGCAAGAAAGATGACGCGCACTTGGCCGCAGACTCCAGTTTATATCAAGAAAAGCTCCTGGAACGCGTATGCCGGGACGTAAACGTTCTGTAAACTCGGTCTTAAGAGCTCGCATCTTCGGAAAAATCGCCCAATAAAAATGGTTCCGTCTGGTACCAGATACTCTCTAGTACGTCGGTGAGCTCGTGACCGGATGCGCAGCGGACGAGATGCGCCTGCGGATGGAGCCGCACGAATGCGAGCGATTGTTCGATGGGCACCACCTGGTCGAGATTGCCGTGAAAGATCAGCGCCGGCTGCCGGGCATCGGGAAACGGCTCGTAACGAGCCGAATCTTCAAAAAATTCGTAGGAGAGCGGCATCTCGCGGCCCTCGCCGTAATGAAAGATGGGAACCGTGCCGTTCCGGCGCCATTGCTCCAGCCGCTCCGGTCCGCATTCGGCTGCCCAGAGCTCATGAAAACCGAAGGCGGGCGCGAGTAACACCATACGCTCGACCAGCTCCGGATGCCGCGCCGCAAAGAGCGCAGCCAGATAGCCGCCCAGACTCGATCCGATCAAAATTCGCTTTTGCTTCGCGACGCGCTCGTTCACCAGCTCGAGCTGCCGGCTTACGGTCAGCCGCTCGAAGTTTCCTTCCGCCAGATCCGGAATTTCGACAGGCACACCCAATGCCGCCAGCTTGCCCGCAAAGAAGCGAGCCTTGCGCGATTGCGGGCTTGAAGCGAAACCGTGGAGATATAGGATACTCAAACTGTTTGACAACTTCTCATCCTAGCGGCGCCCGCTATGCGTCAGAAGTGTCGATGCGGTAGCTTAGTGAGTTGAACCCGCGCCAGCATGACCGGGCGGTAACGAGAAATTTGCCTACAACAGGAGAACAAAGGATGCCAGTAGCAGAACGAGTAAAGCAAATCATCGTGGAACAACTGGGTGTCGATGAAAACCAGGTCGACCCCAGCGCATCGTTCGTCGATGATTTAGGAGCGGACTCACTCGATATCGTCGAACTCGTGATGGCTTTCGAGGAGGCTTTCGATCTCGATATCCCCGACGAGGACGCCGAAAAGATCAAGACTGTCAAAGACGCCATCGATTACATCGAAGCCAAGAAGAAGTGACTTGCGCGTCAAAATGAGAATCGCCCGCCGAGTGCGGGCTGGAATGTTATGGCAGGGCGAAGAGTAGCAGTTACCGGCGTCGGCCTGATCACTTCGGTGGGCACAGGCACTGACGAAACCTGGCAAGCCATCCTGGGCGGGAAAAGCGGAATCGGCTGCATCAGCCAGTTTGACGCTTCCAACTTCACCACACGCATCGCCGGGGAAGTGAAGAATTTCGACCCGCTGCTTTACGTCGATAAGAAAGACGTGAAGAAGATGGGCCGTTTCATCCAGTTTGCGATGGCGGCCAGCCAGTTCGCCATGGAATCGGCGGGGCTTGGCGAAACGTCAGGTGAAGAAGCCGAGCACGTCGGAGTCTATATCGGAAGCGGCATCGGCGGCTTCGAGGTGATCGAGCGCGAGCACCGCAACCTGCTCGAAAAAGGGCCCGGCCGTATTTCGCCGTTTTTCATCCCGGCCTGCATCGTGAACCTTGCGAGCGGCTATGTTTCGATCCGCTATGGGGCCAAAGGGCCGAACTCGGCGACAGCTACCGCCTGCACGACCAGCGCGCACTCGATCGGCGATTCGTTCCGGTTGATTCAGCATGGCGATGCCGATGTGATGATCGCCGGGGGCAGCGAAGCCTGCGTGACGCCGATGGGCATCGGAGGTTTTGCCGCCATGCGGGCGCTTTCCACGCGCAACGACGAGCCGCAGCGCGCCTCCCGGCCGTGGGATAAGGAGCGCGACGGCTTCATCGTCGGCGAAGGCTCAGGCATCTTGGTCCTGGAAGAGATGGAGCGCGCGCGCAAACGTGGCGCGAAGATTCTGGCCGAAATTGTCGGCTACGGCATGAGCGCCGATGCGCACCACATCACAGCTCCGCCGGAAGACGGCGAGGGCGGCTATCGCGTTATGCGCAACGCCTTGCGCGACGCGCGTATTGAGCCCAGCCAGGTGCAATACGTGAATGCGCACGGCACTTCCACCGGTCTGGGTGATAAAGCGGAGACGGTCGCCATCAAGCATGCCTTTGGCGATTATGCGCGCAAGCTGGCCGTGAGTTCGACAAAATCGATGACCGGCCATCTGCTTGGCGGCGCCGGCGGGCTCGAAGCCGGCTTGACCGTCCTCGCGCTGCGCGATCAGATCGCGCCTCCGACCGTTAACTACGAATTCCCGGATCCTGAATGCGATCTCGATTATGTGCCCAACCAGGCCCGACCGATGGCCATCGAGTATGCCCTTTCAAACAGCTTCGGTTTCGGCGGAACGAACGGCTGCTTGATCTTTAAGCGGCCGGAGTAATTCGAGCCTCACCCGTCATACTGGAATCAGCATGAAAATTATCGTTGCGGTCAAGCAGGTGCCTGCCCGCGATTCCGCTCTGCGCCTGCGCGCCGACGGGAAATGGCTCGACGCGAGCGACCTTTCGTACGAAATGAACGAGCCTGACGCCTACGCCCTCGAAGAAGCTCTTCAACTGCGTGAAAAGCTGGGCGGCGAAGTCGTGGTCGTCAGCCTCGGCAGCGAGCAGGCGGCGCAAACGATTCGCGAGGCGCTGGCCAAAGGAGCCGACCGCGCCATTCATCTCGAAAGCGGCGAGGATCTCACGCTCGACGCTCTCACCACCGCGCGCCTGCTGGCCAAAGCGATCGAGAAGGAATCGCCTGAGCTCATTCTGACCGGCCTGCAGTCCGACGATCTGGGCTACGGGCAAACCGGCGTGATTCTGGCGGAATTGCTCGGCTGCTCCCATGCAACCATCGTCATGGAAGTGGAACCCGAGAACGGCGCAGTTAAGGTAAAGCGCGAACTTGAAGACGGCTGGTTCCAGAACGTGCGCCTTCCGCTTCCCGCCGTGCTGACGATTCAATCCGGCATCAAAAAACTGCGTTATGCCACGCTCATGGGAATTAAGAAAGCGAAAAGCAAGCCCGTCGAGACCATCCGCACAAGCGAGCTCGGATTCTCCGGCGACCCGGCCACCGCGGTCGAACAAGTGTATGCACCGCAGCGCGCCAAGCAGACGCAGATCCTTTCCGGCGATGCGAAACAGGTCGCTCACCAATTGGCTGAAAAGCTGAAGTTCGAGGTGCGGGTGATATGAGCGTGCTGGCAATCCTGGAGCAGCGCGAAGGAATATGGAACCGCATGTCGTTCGAAGCGCTCGCCGCAGCACAGAAACTCGGCCAAGCGCTCGGCCTGCCTGTTGAAGCCGCAGTGCTTTCGAACGATGCCGGCGTCCTTGCCAGCCAGGCGGCAGCGTACGGCGTCGGCAAGGTTTTTGCAATCGAAGATGCGCTGCTCGATCCGTACACGCCTGAGGCCTACACGGCGGCACTGGAGCAACTCATCCGGTCGCACAATCCGAAACTGGTGGTGTTTCCGCACAGCTACCAGGTGCGCGATTATGCGCCCAAGCTGGCCGCGCGTTTCGCTAAGGCGCTGGTGAGCGATGTTGTCGATGTAAAGAACGCAAACGGCGCGATCCTCTTTGTGCGCCAGTTGTTTCAAGGCAAGTTGAATGCCGATGTGCGTGTGAACGGCGAACCGGCTTTTGTCTCTATCCAGGCGGGCGCCTTCCGTGCCGCCGAGCGCACAGATCAGACAGCGCAGGTAGAAAAATTCACGCCGGCGCTCGACGCTGCGCAGATTGGCAGCAAGCCGGAAGCTCCGTTCCGGGAGGCACAGCGCTCGGTCGATCTCGGCGCGGCCAGCGTCATCGTTTCAGTCGGCCGCGGTATCAGGGAAAAGGACAACATGCCGCTCGTTGAAGAACTCGCGAAAGCATTAGGCGCGGAACTGGCGGCATCGCGCCCCATTTGCGACAACGGCTGGCTCCCGATGGAACGCCAGGTCGGCAGCTCGGGCCAGACCGTTTCTCCGAAAATGTACCTGGCCGTGGGAATCTCCGGCGCGATTCAGCACCTGGTTGGCATGAAGGGCTCGCAAACCGTTGTGGCAATCAACAAAGACGAAAATGCGCCGATCTTCGAAACGGCGGATTACGCCGTCGTCGGCGACTTGTTCGAGATTGTTCCTGCACTGACCGAAGAAATCAAGAAGGTGAAATCCGGAAATTGATGCGTATCGGTCTTTGCGCGGCCCTACTCGGCCTGCTTGCTTTTCTCGGCAGTTGCAGTCATCCGGTTTCGAAAGACGTTGCCGCTACCGTAAACGGCCGTCCCATCACGTATTCGCAGCTCGACCGCGCCATCGCGGCGCAGTTTTCCAGTTCACCCGCGAAGGAAAATGCCGATCAGATGACGCAGCTCCGCCTGGAAGCGCTGCGAGCGCTCATCGATAACGAAATTCTGCTGCAGCGATCGGAAAAAGAAGGACTGCTCGCTTCCGATGCGGACGTCGATGCAAAATTCAACGAGCTCAAATCGCCTTACACACAGGAGCAATTTCAAAAACTGCTCGAACAACGCAAGATGACGGTGGCCGAGCTCAAGGCGCAAATCCGTCGCGAGCTAAGCGTGCAGAAATTGACAAACAAGGAAATCGGTTCGCATATCTCGATCTCGGACGCGGATGTCGCCGCCTTTTATAACGCCAACAAGGCCAGCTTTAACCTGCCCGAAAACAAAGTCCGCCTGGCGCAGATTCTGGTGACGCCAGGCCCTGATCCGAACGTCAATAATCTCAAGAACGATAAGGCGCAGAACGACGCGCAGGCAAAAAAGAAAATTCAGCTTCTCGATATGCGCGTCCGCCAGGGCGAAGATTTCGGACAGCTCGCGCAAAGCTATTCGGAAGACCAGTTCGCGGGAAACGGCGGCGATGTCGGTTTCGTTCCCGAATCGGCCTTGGATAAAGCGAATCCGGAGCTTCGCAAAATCATCCTCGATATGACGCCCGGCCAGGTCTCGCCCATCATCCACACGACCGAGGGCTACCGCATCATTAAGCTCATTTCCAAAGAGCCGGCGGGCCAGCGGCAGCTGAGCGATCCGCGCGTACAGGAGGAGATCCGGCAGGGCTTATTCCAGGCCAAGGAACAGGTGCTCCGCTCCGCCTTTTATGAGGTTGCGCGCAGTGAGGCAAAAGTTGTCAATTACTACGCGCAATCGGTACTGGCAAGCCGCGATAGCAAGTAGCGGCGGTTTCCCCGATAGCCGGGAATCACGAGCGGCGCGGCCGGAATCGCCGCCGCCATGCAACACCGGACGCCAGCAGCAGGAAGCCGGCAGCACAAGGCATTGCGGGTTCGGGTACTGCTGAAACGGGAGTCGCGAGAAACGAATGAAGTGTGCCGAAGGCATCGATGTACGTTCCTACGATCTGTCCGGCGTCATTGATCGCAAGAGCCTTGGTCGTGTCCGCTCCCGGAACGGAAAGTATCGTAAACCCGCCGTTGTCCGCCAGGAACCCTGCTATTCCGCCGCTGCCTTGAACATCGCCCACTATCTGTCCTCGATTGTTAATTCCATTCGCCTCGAAAGCAGCGCCGCCCGGGATCTTGATATCTCCGAATACACCCGCTTTGTAAAGGAATGCGTGAGATACACCCGCGCTATCCAGGTACGTTCCCACAATGTCGCCGGCATTATTGATTCCGAGCGCCTTCGTGCTGTCGGAACCGGCAACCGAGATCGTCGTGAAAGTTCCCGAGCTATACAGGAATCCTTGTAGGCTCGAGCCATTGTTGTAATCGCCTACAATCTGGCTCGCATCGTTCACACCATTCGCTTCAGGAGTGCTCGGAAAGCCGGGCCAGGAAATATCGTGGATCACGCCGCCCGTGTACACAAACGCCTGATCGCCGGAAGGGCCCGCGTAGCTGCCCACGACGTCGCCCGTGTTGTTCAGCCCGAACGCTTTCGTCCCCGCCGAGCTCGGAGCCGAGATCGTAGTAAGCGTCGCGCCGCCGAAAACAAAGCCCTGCAGAATTTGTCCGGCGCCTCCGTATCCTGCAATCTCGCCGGCATTATTGATCCCCGTGACGATCGCTCCGGCAATCCCGGGAACCGTGAGCGTGGTGTAGGTGAAGCTGGATGCCAGCGCGGGAACAGGTCCCGAACAGAAGACGATTGCAAGAAACGATGGATAGAAAAAGAGCCGCATTTTACGAATTCCTCCTGAACAGCGCTGCTTAAGCCGGTTAACTTACCGATTTGCGCGCATCACGCAGTTTATTACAGAATTTGCGGCTCGCGGCACGGGCAATTGGAAAAAAGTGCGCATAGGGCTGCGACGCGGATCGGATGCCGTACCCTCCAGAGTCGGCTCTCCAGGGCGGCAGCAAGGAACCGATCGAAAGCCCTGGCCCTCTAATTACCAGCCGGCCCTCACGAATTTTGTCCAAAAATACGCCCGATCCCAATCGAACAGTAGAGGAAGCGAAATGGCGAAAACGGTAGGCGAAAGACTGATCGAACGGCTCTCGGAATGGGGAGTGAATACGATTTTCGGGTTTCCGGGCGACGGTGTTAACGGCATCTTCGAAGGTTTACGAGTCAACCAGGATAAAGTTCGTTTTATCCAGGTGCGGCATGAAGAAGCTGCTGCCTTTGCTGCCTGTGGATACGCGAAATACACCGGACGGCTGGGCGTTTGCATTGCGACGTCCGGCCCCGGTGGCATTCACCTGCTCAACGGTCTTTATGACGCCAAGTGCGATGGCCAGCCGGTGCTCGCAATTACCGGTCACACCTTCCACGATTTGATCGGAACGCATTATCAACAGGACGTCGATCTGGATAAGCTTTTCATCGATGTTTCCGTCTACAACCAGCGCGTCATGGGTCCGGCGCATCTGACGAATGTGGTGGATGAAGCGGTGAAGACGGCTCTTTCGCGGCGCGGCGTCGCGCACATTACCGTCCCGAAAGATATTCAGGATATGAAAATATCCGCCGGCGAACGGTCTCCGGCCAATCTGAAAAATCATAGCGGCGGATACTTCGCGCCCGTTTACCCGCTTGCCACACAGCACGAGCTCGAAGCGGCAGCCGAAATTCTGAACAAAGGCAAAAATATCGTGATTCTGGCCGGACGCGGGTGTTTGGATGCGCGTCGCGAGCTGTTGGAGTTGTCGGAGAAACTGGGCGCGCCGATCATCAAGCCGCTGCTTGGTAAAGCCGTAGTGCCCGACCGCGATCCGCACACGCTCGGCGGCATCGGGCTGCTCGGAACCGCGCCCGCACAGGATGCGATCGAAGAGTGCGACACGATCGTAATCGCGGGCTCCAGCTTCCCCTATATCGAATTCATGCCGAAACCCGGCCAGGCGAAGTGCGTGCAGATCGATGTCGATCCGGCGCGTATCGGTTTGCGCTACCCGGTAGATGTCGGTATCGCATCGGATGCGAAATCGACACTGGCGGCACTGATCCCGCTCGTCAAAAAGAAGGGCATCGATTTTCTCAAAAAGTCGCAGAAGCGCATGGAAAGCTGGCACAAATTGATGGACGAGCGCGGCACGCGCGAAGACATGCCGCTCAAACCCCAAGTCGTCGCCTATGAGCTCAACAAGCTTCTCGCCAATGACGCGATTATTTCTTCCGACAGCGGAACGATTGCCACCTGGTCGGCCCGCTACATCGATATTCGCGGCGATATGCAATTCTCGCTGTCGGGGTCGCTTGCCACCATGGCCAATGGCCTGCCGTACAGCATAGGCGCAGCGGTCGCCTATCCAGGACGGCAAGTCGTCTGCATCGTCGGCGACGGCGGCGCTTCCATGCTGATGGCCGAGCTCGCCACGCTGGCCAAATACCGCCTGAATGTCAAAGTGATCGTGATCAATAACAGCTCGCTGGGACAGATCAAGTGGGAGCAGATGGTGATCAACGCCAACCCCGAATTCGGCATCGACCTGCAGCCGATCGACCTGGCCGGTGTAGCCAAGAGCTGCGGCATCATGGGCTACACATTGAAAGAACCGGCGCATGCGGAATCCGTTCTGCGCGAAGCCCTGGCCTATCCCGGGCCGGTGCTGGTGGATGCCATCGTCGATCCCCAGGAGCCGCCCATGCCCGGCAAGATTCGTACCGAGCAGGCCATCCATTTTGCCGAAGCCCTGCTCAAAGGCAACAAGGACGCGAAGAAGATTATCGAGACCATCGCCGAAGACAAAGTTCGCGAAATCGTGTAATTTTTGAAGCTTCGCACCCGCTCAGTTCGTATGAACTGTCAGGTGATTTCGAAAATCGCCGCCGGGCTTCTCCTTCTGGGGAGTCTGGCGGCGCAAACGCCCGATGTCGAAAACATTATGGCGCAGGTAGCCGTCCATCAGGACGAAGCCGAACGCCTGCGCGCGCAGTACCTTTATACGCAAAAGGTCCGCATCCGCGCTCTACACTCGAACGGCAAACTTTCGCGCGAAGAGTATTGCGTCTACAGCGTTCTGCCCACGGAAGACGCAAGCAAGAAAGAGCTAAAGCACTTTGAAGGCCGGTATGGCGACAAAGGACAGATCGTCGAATACCAAAAATCAGGCGAAGAAAATCCGCACCGCAAAATCGATGTCGACGCCGGTCTGCTCCCCAGCCTCCGCGACGATCTCATCAACGACAAGGAATCCAAAGATGGATTGGGAAAGGACCTCTTCCCGCTGAACAGCGATGAAGAAAAGAAGTACGCCTATACATTTGCCGGCGAGGAGACGTTTCGTGGAAGACCTGTCTATCGCATCCGGTTCCGCCCCGGTAAGAAAGCGGAAGGATTCGATGATGACGATCAGCCTATCTGGGCGGGAGAAGCGCTAATCGATAAACAAGACCGGCAGGCCCTTCGGGTCACGACGCAAATGGCGAAGGGTATTCCTCTTTGGGTACGCACAATTTTCGGCTTCAATCTCCGCCAGCTCGGCTTTACCGTGAGCTACGCCCGCTTCGATCCAGGCGTTTACTTCCCGGTAAGCTATGGCGGTGAATTCGATGTCAAAGCCGTTTTCGTCTATAAACGCACGTTCACAATTTCGCTTGAGAACACCGATTTCCGCCGCGCCGAAGCCGAAAGCAAAATTACTTACGCACAGCCGCAGTAGCCTGCGCCGACGTCCGTTCGATCACGCTCTCGGGCAGCGCCCACGCAAACAGCACGCCGCCGCTGCTGGTCATCACATACTCGCGCCCGTCAAGCTCATAGGCGA
>DATBGM010000233.1:0-7885 GCA_036557945.1 Bryobacteraceae bacterium
GCAGTTCTTTTTACTTTCATTGGTGTGCATCTATATCTGGTGGTGCACAATGGCATCTCCGAGCCGCCCAAGGCTGGACGCTCGGTCGACTCGCGGACCTACAAACGCTGGTATCACTCGCTTTTAGAGCGCGAAGGCGTGCCCTTCTGGCCTGACGCTGCCTGGCGCGATTTATTCTTTGGGTGCCTTGTCGTTCTCGTGATCTTCTTCCTGGCGGTGTTCGTCGGGCCCCCCGAAATCGGCAAGCCGCCGGACCCCACTATCATTCGGGCTTCGCCGCGCCCCGATTGGTATTTCCTCTGGTATTTCGCCTTGCTCTCGCTGATTCCGAACTGGTCGGAAGCTTTTGTCATCGTCGTTGTGCCGCTGGTTTTTATCCTATTTCTGATTGCATTGCCGCTCGTCGCAGCACAGGGCGAGCGAAGCCCCATTCGCCGGCCATGGTCGATCGTTCTGGTCATTTTTCTCGTTGGCACGATTGGTTATTACTGGCACGAAGGCATGAGGGCTCCATGGTCGCCGCGCATGGACGCTCCGCCCTTGCCCGAATCCGTTGTCGGCGTCAGTAGTGGCCCGATTGCCGACGGAGCGAGAGTCTTTTACGACAAGGGCTGCGAATACTGTCATGTCATCTCGGGATACGGCGGCATTCGTGGACCCGATTTGTCGGATGCGGGCGATCGCATGACGCGGGCCGAGATGATCACCCGTATTTATAGCGGGGCGGCGAACATGCCGTCGTACGCAAACAATGTCACTCCGGAACAACTGAATGTGCTGCTGGCCTTTCTACAATCGCGGCACCGTGCATATAAGTACAAGATTTCAAGTCCTGCGATTGCTGAATCCAGGCAGACCCGCTAGTCTGCTGTATCTGAAGTTTGTTTATATTTGCGGACTTTTCGAATGATTCGGCTGGCACGGGCGACCCATTGAAAGGGCTGTGGGTTCTTGTTGTAAACCCGAATGTAATCGTGGATGGCTTGGATCAGATCACGGACGCTGCGGAATGTCCCGCGGCGGATTCGTTTGCGTGTGATCTCGGCAAACCAGCGCTCGATCTGGTTGAGCCAAGAAGAACTGGTCGGCGTGAAGTGCACGTGATAGCGCGACCTTGCCGCCAGCCACTTCTTCACAGCAGGATGCTTGTGAGTGCCATAGTTGTCCAGAATCAGATGGATTTCCAGGTCAGACTCGACGGACTGGTCGATACGGTCGAGAAATCGCAAAAACTCCTGATGCCGGTGCCTCGGCAGACATTCGCCGATCACGGTTCCTTGGAGCACATTCAAAGCGGCAAACAGCGTCGTCGTCCCGTGGCGTTGGTAATCATGGGTTCGCCTCTCAGGCAACCCGGGGCGTAGCGGGAGAATCGGCTGCGTGCGGTCGAGCGCCTGAATTTGGCTCTTCTCATCCACGCTCAAAACCAGCGCTTTGTCCGGCGGATTCATGTAAAGCCCCACAATGTCACGAACCTTCGCAGCAAACTGTGGATCGTTGCTGAACTTGAACGACTCCACCCGGTGCGGCTGTAGTTTGTGTTTCTTCCAGATTCGCTGCACGGTGGCGGAACTGACCTTCTGCACCGCGGCCATCGCGCGCACGCTCCATTGGGTGGCGTCCTTCGGAGTGGTCTTCATCGTAGCCTCCACGATGGCGCTTTCCCGCTCCGCCGAGATACGTTTCGGGCGCCCCCTCCGTGGACGATCTTCGAGAATTCCTTTTAGACCCTCGCTTTCATATCGTTTCCGCCACAGCAGAACCGTCGGCACCGACGTGCACAGTTTCCGCGCTAACACCCGGTTGGCCAGACCCTCGGCGGCACCCAGCACGATATTGATGCGCAAGACCACTCCACGCGGCGTACCGCGATGGCGGCTAATTGCCTTTAACTGTTTCCGGTCTGCCTCGCTCACGGCAAGCCCGGCTGCAGCAGGAAGCGGCATATCGCACTACCAGTATGCAGCCAAATCCATTATTAGTAAAGCTATTTCAGATACAGCAGACTAGATAGTCCTGGCGCTGACGCGAGGTGAGAGTTGCAAATAGTAAACGCCCAACGTGTGTCTGGCGGGCATAGAAACGGAATGGAGTCGGCCGGCTCCGCCTTAAGCGGGATCTTGCCGGAGTTTCTGATTTCAAAACAGAAGCTGCGGCAGGCCGAAGGCAGCTGCATCGTGCGGCTGAAGCGTGAGGAAGGAAAACAGAACGTGGGATTCAGTTCGAGGCCGTTTGTCTTGTGTGGGCTGCCGGTACGCAAGCAACCGAGGAACGAAATGCTGTACGAACGCCGAAACGGCGATTTCGTTTTGCAGATCACTGGTCACCCGAACTACGGACTGCCATTCGGTCAGGATCGAATCGTGCCGATTTACCTGGCGACGCTTGCCGTCCGGCAAAAGAGCCAGACGATCCGCTTCCGAACTGCGGCTGAAATGCTGGAGACATTCGGCATGCACAAAGGCGGCAAGGAATACCGTCGGCTAGTAGCCGCTTTTGAGCGCATCTTTGGGGCAACTATCTTCTTCGGAACCGACAGCCTGAGCGGAACAGCGAGGGTGGTGCAACGGTCGCGGTTCAGCTTCTTCCATGAGGCTCAGATCTGGTACAGCCGGGACCCGCAGCAGTACCCGATTTCCGATCAGTTTGAAAATGTGATCGTCCTCAGCGACGAGTTTTACCGGGAGATTACGGCCCACCCAATCCCGGCAGATCTGGAAGCAGTGAAAGTGTTAGCGGGAGCGCCGGCTGCGTTGGATCTCTTTATGTGGCTCTCCTATCGCTGCTTTCTGGCGAAGGACAAGGAGACAATTCCGCTGTTTGGGGCCTACGGCCTGGCCAATCAACTCGGGTCGATCGAATACGCCCGCCCGCGCCGATTTCGAGAAAAGCTCGACGGCTGGCTGGAGTCGATCCGTTTACTGTGGCCGGAATGTCCGGCGAGGATCAGCAGTGAAGGAACGGGCCTCGTTGTCGATCACGCATGTTCCGTTTTAGTTAATAACCGAGGAAATCTTGCGATGGCCGCGACCGGAGAGATGTCGTGAGGACAACATCCGAAACAAGGCGGCGTAAGACGCAAGCCTCTGATGACACGCGGCGGCCTGTCTGGCTAGAAGCGACTGAATCTTTTTATAAAAAGCTGAATCGGATTGCGAAGCAATGCGAGATATCCCGCTATACCGCTCTGAGCAAGGGCCTCGATGCCCTGCTGCGGGAAACACAAATACAAAGCTCGGCCTTGAACCGTAATATTAAGAGCCCCGCACAGTCGGAAGTGTTCCGGCGGACCATGGGGCAGGTTTCGCGGAACTACTGGGCGACAGTTAGCCTGGAAGAGCGGCGCGAACGAGGGCAAAGGGGTGCTCACGCTCGATGGAATCGGCATTAACCGGATATAGTGCATCGTCAACAGGTTGCGATTCAACTGTACAGTTCGGATAATTGAACTGAAGACTTCAAGATGCAACCAGCGAAGAACAGATCTATCGTCGTATCGGCGCTCACGGCCCGCACCGGCTTCGGCAAGCTGCTGCGCCGGGTGGAAGATGAGCAGCGCTCGCTTGTGATCGAGAAACGGGGCACGCCCGCTGCGGTGCTGCTCAGTATCCGCGACTATGTACGCCTAGCAGCCCCAGAACCCGAAGTGCTCCGTGTCATTGGTGAAGAATCGAAGCGCAAGGGCACCCACAAGCTTAGTTCAGGGCGGATCGACCAGATCATCAAGACGGTCCGCACTGAAAAACGCAAGCGCGGATGATCTCGCTCCGGCTGGTGGTGGATACCAACATCATCGTTTCGGCCGCCCTCAAGCCGGACGGCCTTCAGCGTACGGTTCTTCTGCTCGCGATGACCACGCCAGCAAGTCTATACGTCACTCAAGAGATTATCGCGGAGTACCGTGACGTGCTCTCGCGTGCCGAGCTGAAAATTCGCAAAGGCCTCCGTCAACAATTACTGCAGCTCATTCAGAACCACGCACACCTGGTCAAACCGTCCCGCCCGCTTCAGGTCACGAGTGACCCGGACGACAACAAGTTCTTAGAGTGCGCCGATGCGGCGCGCGGCGACTATCTGGTCACCGGCAATCAGCGCCATTTTCCGAAATTCTGGAAGAAAACTAAGGCGATCACCTCGCGAGAGTTCATCGACATAGTGGCACCCCACCTGGTTCGATGATTGTGGGTGCTGCGGTCTCCACTACCAAGAGGGTAAGCCAAGCGCATGGGCAGCTTCATTCGCGAACGCTTACCGAGAGGTCGGCGCGAGATCTGCCCGCGCCCCCGCGCCTAAGGTAGTTGTAGATCGCGGTTGCGCGGTGTTAGTGGAGGAGAGGATCCGGCCATAAAATGAGCCGCTATGACAGCAACTAAAGAAAGGCAAGCTCGTGTCGGCAAAGACATTGACAATACGAGGCGTTCTGTCTGGCTGGAAGCCACCGAATCCTTCTATAAGAAGCTGAACCGAATTGCAAAGGAATGTGAGCTGTCGCGCTACGAAGCCCTGAGCAAGGGGCTCGATGCGCTGCTTCGAGAAATACAGGTGCGAAACTCTGCCCTGAACAGAAATATTAAGACACCGGGCCAGTTGGAAGTATTGCGTCGGACCATGGGACAAGTCTCGCGGACTATTGGGCGATGGTCAGCCCGGAAGGGAGAGGCTAACGGGGAGGAAAAGCGCGCAGGCACGATGGGTAGGTGAGCCGAAACCGGAGCAACAGTGGCCTTCTCAAACGACCACTTTTTCAATAACACTATTTCAGCGGGTGAGCTAGAGATCAATCGATCTACGCTGTTACTCCCCAGGCTATTTTCGGCTTATCCGGTCAAAACCGGATTCCAGCGTTCCCGCCTCCTTTAGAACAGTTGGACGACGATTGGGTGGTTGCTCAAGATCGGAATAGGCACGAGGATTGACGGGCGGCGATACAATCCCCACGGAGCCCTTCTCATGACTCAATCACGCAGAATATTTCTGAAGAACGGTGCAGTGCTGTCGGCTACATCACTCATAAGGCCGCGCACAGCCTCGGCTGCCGACGCGCCGGACTCCAATGCTGCCCCGCTCAAGCAGTTCGGTTACAGCGAGGTGGAACTGCTCGCTGGGCCGCTACGGGAGCAGTTCGATAGGAACCACGCTTTCTATAGCGGACTCGATGAGGATGCGCTGCTCAAGCCGTTTCGCCAGCGCGCAGGTTTACCTGCGCCGGGCGAAGAGATGGGTGGGTGGTACAGCTGGGCGCCCCTCGACGCACTCAGCAGGCCAGGCGACAACGGCTTTGCGCCGGGCCATAGCTTCGGGCAATATCTCTCCGGATTGAGCCGCGACTACGCTGTGACGGGGCACGAGCCGACACAGGAGAAGGTGCATCGGCTGGTGCGCAACTTCGCGCCGGCGATCTCCGAACAGTTCTGGAATGGCAATCGGTTTCCGGCCTACACATATGACAAGATCTGCATTGGACTGATCGACGCGCACCAGTTTGCGCAAGCGCCGGATGCATTGAAGGTGCTGGACAAAGCCCTCGATTCAGTTGCCGCGCATCTGCCGCCGGGCGGCATCTCGCGCGCCGAGCAGTATGCCCGGCCGCACAGTGATGATTCGTTCTGCTGGGACGAGCCATACACCATCCCGGAGAATGGATTTCTTGCGTATCAGCGTGGCGCGAGTAGCCGCTATCGCGACCTTGCAGTTCATTTTCTCGCCAACTCATGGTACTTCGATCCTCTGGCGCGCGGCGAAAATGTGCTGCCGGGCAAGCATGCTTACAGCCACGTGAACTGCCTGAGCAGTGCGATGCAGGCCTATCTTGTGCTGGGCGATGAGAAGTATCTGCGCGCGGCGAAGAACGGATTCGAGTTCGTCGGGGCGCAGAGCTTTGCGACAGGGGGCTGGGGGCCGAACGAGGAGTTTCGTAAGCCGGGAAGCGGTGAGATCGGCGAGAGCCTTACGAAAACGCATTCGAGCTTCGAGACTCCTTGCGGATCGTATGCGCATTTCAAGCTCGCCCGGTACCTAATCCGCACCACACGCGACAGCCGCTATGGCGACAGTATGGAGCGCGTGCTCTACAACTGTATCCTCGGGGCGAAGCCGATCAAGCAGGACGGACACGGGTTCTATTACTCGGACTACAACAACGACGGGTCAAAGGTATATCACCCCTATAAATGGCACTGCTGCACGGGAACGTTCTCACAGATTACAGCGGATTATGGGATCAGCGCATACTTCGCAGACGAGCGGAGCATCTACGTCAATCTTTACGTTCGATCAAAGGTGACGTGGCGGCGCGGAGCCGAGCGCATAGGGTTGGTACAGCGAACGAATTATCCCTATGAATCGAATACGACAATTGAGATCAAGGCAGACAAACCAGCGGATTTTGCGGTGATGCTACGCATACCAGCGTGGGCTGGCTCAAAAACTGCGGTTATGGTGAACGGAAAGCGTTTGGCGCCGGGGCCTGAACCCGGAAGGTTTGCTCCTGTACGCCGCGGGTGGAAAAATGGCGATCGTATTGAGATAGAGTTCGATATGCCGACCGTTCTTGAAGCGGTCGATCGAGAGCGTGCGAATCTTTTGGCCACAGTGTATGGGCCGCTGGTGTTGTTCGGCGTGGGCAATATTCCTTCTTCGCTGACCAAGCGCGAACTGATGACAGCCTCTCAGGTGGCAAACGGATCAACAGATTGGCAGGCAAAATCTACCGCTGGAATGCTCAGGCTCCGGCCATTTGCGGCGATCTGGGACGAGCATTACAGGCTGTATTTGAAACTCGACGGATAACGCTGAGTGGCGGTGGGAAGGCCTGAGACACATTTGCAAAAAGGCCGGGCTAATTAAGAGAGGTGGGCAGGAGTCCGGGCGTCAGCAGATTTGCAAGGTCTGGCGCTACTTTGATGAGTCATCGCGTCTTCGCAAGGTGTTCCACCAGAAGGCGGAGCTGGCACTTTGCAGAGTCGCCGTCCCATCGTTGAATTCATCCAGAACTACGCTGGCGGCATACACAGTTTCCGAGGAGCGCCCAGGCGCGTTGGAGCCGCCGGAATTGAGAAACCGTGGATCGTGTCAGCCGGAAATCAGGACCTTGTGTAGCGGCTCAGGCTAATTCTTAGGGAAATTCGGATCTGCCTTCAGTTCATTGATCTGCTTTGTGTGGCGCTCGGAGTGCGCCGCAATGAATAGAATAAATTCATACCCATCCATCCTGCCTACTGGGCCGTTCATCACGTGGTCGCGCAACCCAGTTGCTGTCCTGAGAAACTGCTCTGTAGCCGCCCGGCTCTCCACAAAATGTTTGAGAGAGCCATTCGGCGAGCCAAAACGGTTGGTCGGTACCAGTGGTTCCGGCGCTTGAGCCTTGTGGGTACGGTCGGGAATCATCGTCACCACCGCTTGATCGATCTGCCGGACATCCCGTCCCGGCTTCCCGGGAGGCGCAATCATGACCTTGTCCTTCAACAACTTCTCGCGGATAAAATCCTCCGAGGCAGCAATGTGTTCCATGACCTGAGCTATGGACCAGCGGTCCGGCGTCGGTTTGAAGTTCCATTGCGCTTGTGAAAGGCCTGCGGTGGCTTCCAAAATGTTCTTCTTTGTGGATTCCAGATATTGCAGGGCGCGGTCCCTATCCGCAGGTGTGAGGCTTTGGGCCGAAGCGGTGCCCGCCAAGGCGGCCAAAAGCAATGCAACGGTTTCTGTCAGGTATCTTTGGAAGAGATTGCGTACTGCTCGAATATCGATTTGAAACGAGATGCATTGAAGCCCCATCAGGCTCTCCTTTTCCGTTGCGAGTACCAACGTCCTTTAGCGATCATTACAAAACCGACGTTCGGACTTTTCGAAAAATGACGCCGGACTTTCAAAAACTTTTGTGGTTCAG
>DATBGM010000234.1:0-23996 GCA_036557945.1 Bryobacteraceae bacterium
ACAATCTCCGTCTTATCGACAGGCACTTGAGTCGCAGCGTTCATCTCTTCAAACGCCGCTAGCACTTTCGCGGGCAGCGCTCGGCCAATCTCACAGGCACAAGCCGAGACGCGACCGTCCTCAGTCCAGAGTTCGCCATTACCATCGCAGCGTCCGAGAGAACATGTGCGCTTCCGCTGGCGTTCGGCAGAGCCCGCTATTTTCGCTTCCAGTGCCCGCATCTGCTCGCGAATGCCCCACTCCCGGCGCTTGGATCGAAGTTCGTAGAACTTGGCTACAACACGGCGGTAATGGCCCGGTGGGTTTTTAAGCTTCTCGGGGGCTGTCGTTTGTTTGGCCTCGAAATCCAGAAACGCTGTCAGGTCGGAGTAGCTCTTCAGATCGCCGAGAACGCATTGTAGGATGGCGTGTCCGTCAATTGACCGTGTCCGAACTACGTGAAATCGCAATTGCTGCCATCGAATAGCGTGACGCCAATCTAGTGTTGTCGCGACGGCTTGCCGCTTGCGAGCGCGGAATATCGTTCTTCCACACAACTGATCGGTCGGGCGTCAGCGATCCGGCAGAAGGACAGGTCTTTTTCAAGTTCGATCGGCGGATGCTGCTCGCCTCGGGTTCTGAACAGATTGAAGTGCCATATAACTCACGTCCGCTTATGCTTCCGTCTAGTTTCTGATTTCGGACAATATGGTGAGACAGAATGCGATTGAAAGCCAAAACGGCAGTGGTGACGGGAAGCGGCTCGGGAATCGGCAGAGCGATCGCGCGCGCATTTGCAGAAGAAGGTGCAAACGTCGTGGTGGCGGATATCCAGCCGCAGGCGGCCAAAGATACGGCGAGCGCAATAGAGGCTGCGGGCGGAAGGGCGCTAGCACTGACAGTGGACGTTGCAGACCCCGGGTCAGTGGCGCGGCTGGTCGAGGCGACGCTCGAGCGCTTCGGCTCCGTCCACGTGCTGGTGAACAATGCTGCGATCCAGGTGAATAAGAAGGTCGAGGATACGACCTTCGAAGAGTGGAACCGGCAGATGGCGGTAAATGTAGGCGGCGTCTTTCTTTGTTCCAAACACTTTCTCCCGCATCTCCGTGTCGTGCGGGGCTCGATCATCAACATGTCTTCCGTAAACGGCACCTTTGTGGAACCTATGTGCGCGGGTTATTGCGCTACCAAAGCCGCCATTCTCGCCTTTACCAAGGCCGTGGCCATTGATCATGGGGCCGAAGGACTGCGGGTCAACGCCATTTGCCCGGGCTATATCGATGCAGGCTTGGCCCAGGGCTATTTTCTCGCGCAGCCGGATCCGGAGGCGGCACGCGAGCAGGCGGGCAAACTGCACGCGTTGCGGCGCATCGGGCAGCCAGAGGAAGTGGCGCGCGCAGCCGTTTTCCTGGCAACTGACGATGCCTCCTTCATGACGGGATCAGCTCTCGCCGTGGACGGCGGCTTTAGTTCGGGCTTGCCTCCAGGAGAGTGAGATGCATTTGAACGAGAGGCAGCGCAGGCTGCTCAATCTGACATTCATCGATTATCATGCAACCTCCGAATTTCTTGAAAACCCGCTCATCATCGATCGTGCCGAGGGCCTCTACTATTGGGATACGGACGGAAAGCGTTACTTCGATGCGATCGGCGGAATCTTTGTTGCCTCGCTCGGCCATCGCCATCCGCGCGTCATGCAGGCGATGCGCGAGCAGATGGAGAAGATCACTTTTGCTCCGCCCCTGATCAGCACCACTAATGTGGGCCTGGACTTTATCGAAAAGCTCGGCGAGGTCTCGCCGGGCAACCTGAAATTTGTGAAGTTGTTTAGCGGCGGCTCGGAAGCGATCGAGTCGGCGCTCAAATTTGCGCGTCAATATTTCAAACAGACCGGAAAGCCGAACAAGTACAAGTTCATCAGCCGCTACTACGCCTATCACGGCGGCACATTCGGAGGAATGGGTGCGAGCGGCAGCGGGCCCCGCAAATCAAAATTCGATCCGCAGATGGACGGCTTTTTGAAGGTCTTCCCTCCGAGTTTTTATCGGGATCGCTTTGGGAGTGAAGAAGAAGCAAACCGGTTTGCTGCCCAAAGCATCGAGGATGTCATCCTGCACGAGGACCCGCAGACGGTTGCGGCCGTACTGCTGGAACCGATTGGAAACACCGGCGGCATGATCACCCCGACAGAGGAATACTTTCGCATCATCCGCGACGTCTGCGACCGGCATGATGTTCTGCTGATCTTCGATGAGGTAATCACTGGTTTCGGAAAAACCGGCAACATGTTCGCCGCCCAGACATTCGGCGTTACGCCCGACATTCTTTGTACGGGAAAGGGACTCTCCAGCGGCGCATTTCCATTAGGGGCGATGGTGGCACGCGCGGATATGGCAGAGGCGTTTCAGGGTCTACCGGAGGAAAACCTGCACTTCGCGCACGGGCACACCTTCGCGGGCAATCCACTGGGGTGCGCGGTCGGCCTGGCGGTGCTCAGCGAAATTATCGAAAAGGATCTTTGCGCAAAGGTGCGCATACTGGGCGATATATTGCGCAACCGGCTCGACCGGCTGACAAAGTTCGGCGTCGTGCGCGAGGTTCGCGGGCGAGGCACTCTTCTGGGTATCGAACTGGTACGTGATACAACCAGCATGCAGCCGTTCCCGGAGCTCGGGCGGGAGCTGAAGAAAGCCGCTCTCGAACACGGCATCATCTTGCGAATCGACCCCACCTGGTTTGCTGTTGCGCCCCCATTGATCGCGGAACAGGACGATCTCGAGCTGATGTGTGATCTGATCGAGCGCAGCCTGTGTACCGCTCTCAACCGGGTCGCTGCATGAGTTCGGGAGCGAGAAAGATTGCCGACTGGCTGTTGCTTCTGGCAGCAAATTTGATGTGGGCAAGTCAGTTCGTCATGGTGAAGCTTGTACAGAAGCAGATGGGCCCGTTGTTCGCGGTCACCTTCCCGATTGCGCTCGCGACTTTGATGCTCATCTTTCTCGTTCGCCGTGAGCCAGGAGTCAAGCGAATCCCTGGTGATGTTAGGGATTTCATCCTGCTCGGAATCGCCGGACAACTGGTTGCGCAATTGTTCATCACATGGGGCGTTCGTTTTGCTCCCGCTTCGGATGCAGCCCTGCTCGCACTCATTATGCCGATTTCTACAGCGGTGATGGCTCACTTCCTGCTCAACGAGCACATGAACCGGATCCGATGGATCAGCTTCGGGCTTGCTCTGCTAGGCGTGCTCGCCTGCTCAGGCGTTGATTGGACGACGTTGGATTTCGGACAAAGCTATTTCGGCGGAAACATACTGATCTTTTTGAGCGTGCTCGGAAGCGCGTTCTATAACACGTACAGCAAGAAGGTTCTGGAGCGCTATTCGCCGCTTCAGGTGCTGCTCTACAGTTATTACGCGTTATTGCTTATTCTGTTGCCGGTTACCATTGCGGCGGAGCCATCCGGCTTCACAAACCTCCCGCACTATTCGAAAACGGTTTGGGCTGGTCTTGCCATTCTGTCGATTTTTCAGTACTTCCTTTCGATGGTTCTTTTCCTGAATGTCTTGACACGGCTGGACGCGACGCAGGCGGCTCTTTCGAATTATCTGATTCCGTTTTTCGGCGTCTTGATTGCGGCAATCGTGCTGCACGAGCGGCTGAACGCGTTCATGATTGTGGGCGGGCTGCTCGCCTTGACAAGCACTCTTTTGATCACGGTTTGGGATTCAGAAGGAAAGCCGAAAGCGGCTGAGCGCCTCAATTCGCGAAGCAGTGTTCCTCACGTCCGGAGTTGACAAATTATATGTTGCACATTTTGCAGCGGCGTATTATAGGCTGCTTTTTTGCAGGATTTGCTCTCCTCGCTCCGTTCGCATGGGCGGAGAAGATCGGCTACCACGAAGTCAAAGTCGATAGCGCCGGTGGAGTCGTCCCCTGGTATGGATCCGGACCATCCGAAGCATACGACCACGTGATCCGGCTCGTGTGGGACTTCTGGCGCGGCATGAAACCCTGCCCGAACGGGGTTGCCTATTACATGCAGCACCAGGTCTGGAAACCGGAGGAAGATCAGCGCGGCCTGGGAGGTGATCAGATCTCGATGGCCCTCTCTTCCTGGTCTCTGCTCTATGACTACACGGGCGATCAGCGGCTTCTGGAAAACATGCAGTATATGTCGGATTACTGGCTTTCGCATGGACTGTCGAAGCCGACCGACCAATGGAGCAATCTGCCGTTTCCGTACAACACGAGTTTGCACTCCGGCGTGTATGACGGCGACATGCGCGCAGGCAAGAACTTCCTGCAACCTGACAAGGCGGGAAACTTCGGGAAAGAGCTCCTCACGCTGTATAAAATCACCGGAGAGGAAAAGTATCTCGCGGCGGCGACTGCGATTGCCGATACGCTGGCGCGGCGGGTCACGCCAGGCGACGCGGAAAACTCGCCCTGGCCGTTTCGCGTGAATGCTACCAGCGGAGAAGTGCATAGCGTTACCGCTAATGGCAAAACCTCGCGTGCCGGCTACACCACCGATTGGACCGGAACGCTGGACTTGTTCTCCGAATTGGGCAAACTGGGACGAGGCGACAGGCAGGCCTACGCGCGCGCGGCTGAGCTCACCCGCGCCTGGCTCAAACAATATCCGCTTCAGACGAATAAGTGGGGACCGTTCTTCGAGGACATTGTCACCGAAAAGTATTCGGATACCGAGATTAACGGCGACACGATGGGTATGTATCTGTTGAATCATCCTGAGTTCGACGCCCGGGGAACCCAATTGGCTGCCGGCATTTTGAACTGGAGCGAGCGGAACTTCGAGAACCACGAATTCGAAAAGTGGGGGGTTACACCTATTAACGAGCAGACAGCCTATCGTGTTCCCGGCAATAGCCATACGTCCCGCCACGCGTCGCTGGAGCTGCGTTATTGCGAACTGACGCGAGATAACACGCGCAAGCCGCAGGCAATCCGGCGGCTGAACTGGGCCACGTACATGGTGGACATCGACGGCAAAAACCGTTATCCGCGCGATGATATCTGGCTGACGGATGGTTACGGAGACTATGTGCGTCATTACTTGCGGGCGATGGCAGCCGCGCCTGAGCTCGCGCCCGACAATCAGAACCACCTGCTGCGTACGTCTTCGGTGATCCGCTCGATCTCTTATGGAGACAGGATCACGTACACGAAGTTCGATTCCATTTCACAGGAGCGGTTCAAGTTGGGAGCGTGGCGGCCGGCGCGTGTTCAGGGCGGCACGATGACGTGGGATGCGACGAGCAAGACGCTCGAGATCGCCGCTCACGCAAAAACGGTAGTGATCGAGCGCCACTGAGCTGTGGGTCATCAAAGAAATCGCTTCACGCAGCCGTGCCGGAGCTTACTGCAGGGCGCGGCGGAGCGCATCGGAAACCGTTGTCGGAGTCCAATACTTTTCGATATATTCCACCACTAGTTCTGTGCCCCGCTCATGACTCACATGCGGCGCATCCTGCGGATCGTACATGGCGTCGGTCAAATCACGCAGCAGAATGCAGCGCACTCCCCACTTCGTCATTTGTTTTATCGCAAATGTGCGATTCAGAATGCACATATTGGTATGCACGCCTGTGTAGAAGACGGTCGTGATTCCGCGTGAGCGCAGAAGATTGTAAATCTCGCGGCCGCTATCGGAGATGTAATCTTCAGGTGCGATCTTCAAGCCCGGATGTTGACATGTCCACGCCCGGTGCTCTGTTTCACCTGCTGTATCGCAGCCGCCATCCGAATCGTCTATGGGCAGAGGCGGCGAGGTGATGTTCCGTTCCTCCGGCGGGCTAAACGAGGGCAGCGCGAGCATGCGCTCACGCTGCGGCATATTGGCGTAGTAGGACATGGTTTCGGACGGAGCGTGCACAATGATGATTCCCTTACTGCGCGCCATCTCGAGCACAGGCTCCAGCTTTTTCACCAGCGCCGCCACACGCCGGTTCGCTCCCGTGCACCAATGCCTGTCCCACATATCGCACACGATGAGTGCGCTTTGCGCCGGATTAAAGGCGTATTCCACGTGTACTTCGCTCCATTGATCGCTGCCGCGAAACAATTCGACTCGCGAACGTAAATCCAGCCTGTGCTCCTCTGCCGAACCCACGAAAACCGAAGCAAAACCAGCTGCTAACAGCCATGCGCGTCTCATCACCCCTCCACCCGGTTTGTCTGTGCATTCCAGCGCAGCCGCCGGCCCTGCTTCAAGGACATATTTGCCATTTGCACAACAAGCGCCGCCTGAAATCCGAGTCGCATAGGCGCGGCAGGCGTTTGCCGTGACTTCACACATTCCAGAAAATTCGCAACGTGCAAATCGGTCGCGTGACCGAAGCCAAGTTCCGAATGTTGCGCTACCTCCGGCTGCTCCTCATTTCCCTGCCGGTACAACTTGAAATCCTCTCGCCCGATATCGAGGCGGGCTAAATCGCCGTCGAGTTGATTCAACTGGTCGTTACGCGCTTTGTAATGCATCGCAGCGTAATTAATGGTGAAGACTGCCAGGAAATCGTCCGGGTACTCGGCGATGACGACCACCGATTCGGGCGTGTCCACTTTCGCCTTATGCACTCGACCGGCCGACGAATTTACTGCTAGCGGGAAAGCCGCATTCATCAGCAAGTGAATGCCATCGAAAACGTGCGCGCCTTGATCTGCCACAATACCGCCCGAATATTCCGAATACTCGCGCCAGTTGCGAAACCGGTTCGGATCGAACGGCCGTCGTTCCGCCGGGCCCTGCCATTCTTCCCAATCGAGCTTTCCCTCTAACCGGGTTGCAGGCGCCGCATGCAGAGAGTTGTTCAGCCACCACGAACGAATCATTCGCACGCGCCCCAAAGTGCCCGCAGCCACGATCTTTCGCGCCGACAAAAACAGATCGTAGCTTCGCCGCTGCATTCCCACCTGGATGACGCACTTTGATTTCTTCTCGGCCTCCACCAGCGTCACGCCTTCTTCCGGTGTCCGGCACAATGGCTTTTCTATATAAATATCCTTGCCGGCTGCAATGGCGTCCATCAACATCTGAAAGTGCCAATGTTCCGGCGTTGCGATCAATACGGCTTCAATATCTTTGTCGTTCAACAGGTCCTTGTAACGGCGGTACGCTTTCGGCTTCGAACCGCTATTTCCTGCCGCCGAGAGCGCCTGCTCCAGATTCGGTTCGTAGACATCGCAGATCGCGCCTACTTTCACTTCCGGATGAGTCTGGAACACTTTCATCACCGCTGTTCCGCGGCCGCCGCTCCCGATCACACCCAGCACCAGTGTTTGCGAAGGCGCCGCACCTGCCAGCGCAAGTCCGCTGCCGCCTAATAAAAATGTTCGCCGTTTCATATCCACAGACAAGATACGATGTCCTTTCCGAGAGTTCTATGAGAGACGGAATTACACGCCGCGCCGCGCTACTCACCAGCCTGCCAGTGTTCAGCCTTGCTGCCGTTCCCATGCGCAAGCGGCAGATCGCCATTTTCTCCAAACACCTGCAATTTCTTCAAGGTGCTGAACTGGCGCGCACCGCCGCAGAAATCGGTTTTAAGGCCGTCGATCTGACGGTTCGCCGGGGCGGTCATGTCGAACCGGCACGCGCCGTGCAGGAACTTCCGCCGCTCGTCTCCATCATTCGCCAGCACGGCCTCTAGGTTCCTATGGTCACTACCGACATTGTCGATGTGGAAAGCCCCAACATCCGCACGGTACTGAAGACTTTGGCCGATCTCGATATCCATTACTATCGGTGGGGCGGTTTCAAATATATCGCTTCGCAACCTCTGAGCCGCCAGCTGGACGATCTCCGCCAGCGTTCCGCTCGCCTGGCCGCTCTTAACGCCGAATACAAAGTTTGCGCCATTTACCACACCCATTCCGGTGTGGATCTTGTCGGAGCTCCGGTTTGGGATATTTTTCAGGTGCTCAAAGATTTAGATTCTAATGCGGTGGCCATCAATTATGACGTCGGCCACGCCACGGTCGAAGGAGGACTCGGCGGATGGATCGATAGCTTTCGCCTGGCAGAATCTCACATCCGCGGAATCGCTTTCAAAGATTTCGCTTGGCAGAAGGATACAAATGGGGATTGGGCGCCCGCATGGGTCCCCTTGGGGCAAGGCATGGTCCGCTTTCGCCATTTCGTTTCGATGCTGGCCAACAGCACCGTGGACGGGCCAATACAACTGCATTTCGAGTATCCGCTCGGCGGTGCGGAAAACGGCAAGCGGCAATTGACGATGCCGCGTGACGAGGTCTTCTCAGCTATGCGCCGGGATCTCCATCAGCTTCGCAGTTATTTGAGCGAGGCAGGTCTTGCAGATGCATAGGCGCGCGTTCTGCCAAACCGCCGCCACTCTCTGGGCTGCACCGGCCATCCTGCAGCCGCATCCTGCTGCCATTCGCATTGAAGAAGTGAGTCACTCGTATCAGGATTTCCGCTACCGTGCTCCTTACAAATTTGGGGGCGTAGCGGTAGATCGTGTCACCTTGCTGAACGTCGAATGCAGAGTCAGTTTGCCTGACGGCCGTTCTGCCCATGGCTTCGGCTCCATGACGATGGGCAACATCTGGTCTTTCCCGTCGCGCGCATTGACCTACGATCAGACGCTCGCCGCGATGAAAGCGCTGGCTGAAAAGATCAACTCGATAACCCGCGGCTACCGCGAGTATGGTCATCCCATCGATCTCAACTTTGCGCTCGAACCTGCCTACCTCAGCGCCGCCGCCGAAGTCACCCATGAGTTGAATCTTCCGGAACCCATTCCCAAGCTCTGCACGCTCGTCACCGCCAGCCCTTTTGACGCCGCTGTGCACGATGCTTTCGGCAAAATTCATCAACGGAATGTTTACCAAACCTACGGCCGCGACCTGCTGCCTAACGATTTATCGAAGTACCTTGGCAAAGAATACGCCGGCCGCTGGCTTGATCAATTCTTACTCACGCGGCCCACGCCTTCTATTCCGCTCTACCATTCCGTCGGGGCCCTCGACCCGCTCACCGAATCTGAAATAACACAGCCCATCCACGACGGGCTTCCCGAAACTCTGGGCGGGTGGATTGAATATAGTGGTGTCGATCACATCAAAATCAAGCTAAATGGCGACGATCTGGATTGGGACCTCAATCGTGTTTTAGAGATCGACGCTGTCGCCCGCAAGGTTCAAGCCAGGCGAGGCGTGGCGACTTGGGTCTATTCCCTCGATTTCAACGAGCGCTGCCGCAATGTCGAGTACCTCCTCACCTTCGTTCGCAAGCTGAAGGAGCGCAACTCCGCTGCATGGCATCGCATTCAATACATCGAACAGCCCACGCGCCGCGATCTTGAGGCCGACCGCAAAAATACAATGCATCAGGCATCGAAGCTGATCGCCGTTGTCATCGACGAATCGCTCACTGGGCTCGACAGGCTGCTGCTGGCTCGCGAGATGGGCTACAGCGGCGCTGCGCTCAAAGCCTGCAAGGGCCAATCGCAGGCGATGCTGATGGCCGCGGCCGCACAGATCCACAAGATGTTCCTCTGCGTACAAGACCTTACCTGTCCCGGCGCCTCGTTGATTCAATCGGCAGGATTGGCAGCTCACGTTCCCGGAGTGGCAGGTATTGAAGCGAATGCGCGTCAATACGTGCCCGCAGCCAACAAGCCTTGGATGAAAAAATTTCCGGGCATTTTCGATATCAGGAACGGCCGCATGGCCACAGAGACGATCACGGGACCCGGGCTTGGCGCCGTATGATCCCGTTCTTTTTTCTCCTCTTTCTCTCGGCTGAGCAACTGTTCAACACACACTGTGCAACTTGCCACGGCGCGGACGCGCACGGCACAGCCAAAGGGCCGGGTCTCGCTGCGAACCCACGCGTTGCCGAACAATCTGCTGAGCAACTGGCTGCGTTTCTCGAGCAAGGTAACATCGCTGCGGGAATGCCTTCGTTTGCTGACCTGGCAGCAAAAGACAGGTGGGCTCTCGCAAAATACCTGCGAGTTCTCAATATGGGCACGGTTGCAGGGCCCATGACCGGCAGCGAGCCTGTTCGTAAGATCTCTTGGGGTCCTCCACAGCCGGGCGACTGGCTCAGCTATAACGGAGACGATTCCGCCAATCGCTACAGTTCGCTTAAACAAATCAACAGGGCGAACGTCTCCTCGCTAAAGCTGAAGTGGATGTTTCCCATTCAGCACTTCGGGCTCGAAGTAACACCGCTCGCGGCCGATGGAGTTCTTTACGTCACCGGTCCCAACCAGGTCTTCGCCCTGGATGCGCTCACCGGCAGTTCGCTCTGGCACTACTCGCGTGCCCCCTCCAGAGGGCTTGTCGGAGATGCCAAGCTCGGCACAAATCGCGGTGTTGCCATTCGGGATAACAAAGTCCTTTTCATCACCGACAATGCGCACCTGCTGGCGCTCGATCGCGCAACCGGCCGCTTGCTCTGGGAAACTCCCCTGGCGAGAGAGCGGCAGAATTATGGAGGCACGATGGCTCCGCTAGTTGTTAACGATACCGTCATTGCCGGCGTTTCCGGCGCCGATCACGGCATCCGCGGTTTCATTGCGGCGTTCAAAGTCGATACTGGCGCTCTCGTGTGGCGGCATTGGATCGTGCCTCGCCGCGGTGACCCCGGTATAGAAACGTGGAAAGGGCCGGAACCGCTCGTAGGCGGCGGATCGACCTGGGTCACCGGCTCCTACGATCCCTCTTCAGACACACTGTATTGGCCGACAGGCAATCCGTATCCCGATGGCGACGATCGCGATCGTCCCGGCGACAATCTCTATACCAACTGCATGCTCGCGCTGAATGCCAAGACCGGTGCGCTGAAATGGCACTATCAGTTCACGCCGCACGATCTGAAGGATCGCGACGCCACCGAGCCGGCCGTTTTGGTCGATACCATCTACCGCGGCCGACCTTCCAAGCTGCTGCTTCACGCCGACCGCAATGGTTTTTTCTATGTCCTCGACCGGGCGAACGGTCGTGTGCTTCTGGCCAAGCCCTTTCTGCGCCGTGTCGATTGGGCTTCGAGTATCGCGCCGGACGGGCGTCCGGTCGTTACCGACCCGCGCGGCTGTCCGAGCGATGCTGCCAACTGGGATTCGACTGCCTTTTCGCCGGAAACGCGGCTCTACTATTTCATGGCTCTTGAAGAGTGCGTAGGCAAGCCCACCAGCTATCCGGACCAGACCGGCCAGCGCTTTCTCCGTGCCGTGAACATTGACACCGGCGAAATTGCCTGGGAGATTCCACAACCTGGACCGGCACGCGCCAAAACATGGACTGGCGTTCTCGCGACAGCCGGTGGCCTCGTTTTCTACGCGCAGCCTAACGGCGGCATTATGGCAGTCGACGAGCACGACGGCAAAATTCTCTGGCAGTTTCCGACCAACGTTCGTATGAAAGCTTCTCCCATGACCTTCGCAGTTAAGGGCAATCAGTACGTTGTCGTGGCCGCGGGCCCGAACATTCTCTGTTTTGGACTGTAATGTGAATGTATGCTGGCGTTAATTTCCTCGAATATGTTTATGACACGACGCGCCGCGCTCGCTACGATTCCCGCCGTTGCTGCATTTGCCCGAACTCCATCTGTGCATCCGGTTCGCTTCGGTGGCCCCATTTTCCTGAAGAGCGATGATCCGCGCGAACTCGCGCGCGAGCATCGGCGGCTCGGCTACTCCGCCGCGTATTGTCCCGAGGCAAAAGCAACGGATGGGTCGCGCGTCCAGGCCATCCGAAGCGCCTTTGCCGCCGAGAACGTCGTTATCGCCGAAGTAGGCGCGTGGAAAAATCTTCTCGATCCCGATCCCGGCAAACGCTCCGCCAATCTTCAGTATGTGATCGACCGCCTCGCCCTGGCGGAAGCGGTGGGTGCGCGCTGTTGTGTGGATATCGCCGGTTCATTTAATGCGGATGTCTGGTTCGGTCCCAACCCGAAAAATCTTTCGGCGGAATTTTTTGACGCAACGGTTGAAAACTGCCGCCGTATCCTCGACGCGATTAAACCCGCACGCACGAAGTTCACGATCGAAATGATGCCCTGGTCGCTGCCCGATGGACCCGACAACTATCTCAAGCTCATCAAAGCGGTCGATCGCAAAGCATTCGGCGTGCATCTCGACGTATGCAACATCATCAACTCGCCCCTCCGTTATTACGAAAACAGTAAAGTAATCGCGCAGTGCTTCCAGATGCTTGGTCCCTGGATCGCTTCCTGCCACGCCAAAGACTTGCAATGGCCGATCGAATATAACGTGCATTTCGTCGAAGTCGGTCCGGGGCGCGGCGGCATTGATTATCGAACGTACTTGACGGAGCTGGCAAAATTGGCGCATCAGCCGCCGCTGATGCTCGAGCACTTGAAAACTCCGCGCGAGTATGATGACGCGCGCGCTCACATTCAGGGCCTCGCAAAAAAATTGCAATTGCCCTTTGCTTGAGGTACTCGAAAAGACCCAGGAGTTGGCTGGAGCGAAATCCGTTGAGATAGTTCCTAGTCCGGTACCTAACGGTCGGACTATTTCGCAACCTCAAATTTTCTGCTAATCTGAGCGGGCTTCTCGAACATGTCTTCCGCACGCTCGCTTGCAGTACTCGTTTGCCTCGTCTCGTTTGCCGTACCCCCGGCGCGCGCTGCCGAGCGCTGGATCCGGCTCTCGACGCCGCATTTTGAGATGTACACGACCAACGGCGAGAGGCAGGCGACTGCGGCGCTGCAGATCTTTGAACAAGTCCGCTACTTCTTCCTGCAAAACAGTTCGTCGAAGAGCGCGCCGGATGCCACGGTCCGGATCATCGCCTTCCGTTCGGAGAAAGAATATAAACCGTACCGGCTGAACGGAGGCGCGTTTGCATATTACCTGCGCAGCCGCAAAGTGGACTACATTGTGATGCAGGACATCAGCCCGGAACACTATCAGACGGCGGCGCACGAGTACACGCATCTGATCGTCGAGCATCTCGGTCTCAAACTGCCTCTCTGGCTGAATGAGGGGCTGGCAGACCTGTATTCCTCGCTCGAAGCGCGCGGAAACCAGGCGCTCATCGGGCGTCCGCTGCCCGGCCGCATGCAGGAACTCTCTGAGCAGCGCTGGCTGGATCTCAACACGCTCTTTGGAGTGACGGAAGATTCGCCGTACTACAACGAGAGCGACAAAATGTCCATCTTCTACGCCGAAAGCTGGGCGCTGACGCATATGCTGGCGCTCGGAAAGGGTTATCAACCGGCGTTTATGCAGTTTCTGGGTGAAGCCGCTGCGCGGCATCCCTCGGCCGAGTGCCTGGAAAAATTGTACGGCAAGAATCCGGCGCAGGTGATGAAAGAACTGCAGCGCTATGTGAATCAATCCTCGGTTAAAGGTGCAATTTACAATGTGAAGCTCAAGAGTGCGGATCTGGAGCCGGAAGTGGCGGATGCGGCTCCGTTGCAGGTCGATCTCGCGCTGGCAGACCTGCTGGCATCAAACAAAAATACAGCCGCCGAAGCCGGCGCGCGCCTGGCCAGACTCGCCGCCGCGTATCCCGCGAACGCGGACGTCGCGGAGTCGCTTGGCTATCTCGCCTGGCAGCAGGGCGACACGGCCAAAGCAAAGGAGTCTTTTGCCCGGGCGATTGAAAAAGGCTCCAGGAATCCGGAAATGATGTTGCATGACGCGCAATTGTTGAACGCGTCTGGCACGCCGCCGGAACAAACAATACCGGTACTCGAGAAAGCGGCGAAACTGAAGCCGGCGGACCGTGACATCTGGTTTTTGCTAGGAATTACCGAAATGAACGCCAGGCAGTGGGGGGCCGCGCTGGTGGCATTATCTCACGTGGATAGAGTGGCTCCGGAACGGGCATTTCCGCTCTTTTCCGCTTTCGCGTATTGCGATGTTCAATTGCGACGCTTCGAACCGGCGCGCGCCATGGCCGGCAAAGCGAAGCAATATGCCGCAAATTCGGAACAGATTACGCAGATTTCAAACCTGCTGGATTATCTGGATTCGGTGGAACGGTCGCGGCCAGCGGTCGCTCCACAGGAATCGAGGTCGTCTGCGCCGCCCGCCGGAGTTCCGCACGAAGTTCCGGCCGATCGGCCGCTGCTCGTGCGGACGAAAAATCTGCAACATGTCGAAGCCGTCGCCAAATCTTTCGAATGCGGCGGAAAGACGCCGCGCCTGCATGTCATCGCAGGCGGAAGAGAGATGACCTTCGAACTGACCGATCCCACAGGTATCGTGGTGCGGAATGCTCCCGGCGGACATTTCGATTTCTCGTGTGGCATGCAAAAGGCATTCCACGTCGGCGTTTTCTATGAGCCAGCGCCGGAAGGCCGCAAAATAGACGGGACTATAAGAGAACTCGCGTTCTGATCAGGCCATTTTCGGGAAGATGACAGAAAAGCTCGCGCCCGCTGAAGAGGACTCGATCTCGAGCGTTCCGCCGAGCTGACGCGTGAGCAGCCGGACGATACTCGCGCCCATGGACGATGAATTTTTCCAGTCGAAGCCGGCCGGAAGCCCGGGTCCGCGGTCTGCCACCGACAAGCGTAACTTTTGGCCTGGTAGCTGCTGCAAATGGACGAACACCATCCCGGCCGCCCCGTTCGGGTAAGCGTACTTGATGACGTTCGTCACAAGCTCGTTCAGAATCAGCCCACACGGGACAGCCTGCTCGATATGCAGGTCCACCGGACAAAGTGCATACTCGGCTTCGACCTGCGAGCCTTCAGCGGCGTAAGAAACAAGCAGGTCTTGAACCAGCGCTCCGGCGTATTCCCCGAAATCGATGCGGTCGAGCCGTTCGTGCCCGTAGAGGCGTTCATGGATTCCCGCCATGGCCATCACGCGACGCTCGCTTTCGTGCAAGGCGGAAACGGCGGACGTTTCTTCGATTACAGCGGCTTGCATATTCAACAAGCTGGAGATGACCTGCAGGTTGTTCTTTACGCGGTGATGGATTTCCTTGAGCAGCAGCTCCTTTTGGCGCAGCGATTGTTCAAGGGCTTCCTGCGTGCGCTTTTCGTCGGTGATATCGAGCATAGTTCCCGCGAGGCGCTGCCGCGATCCATTTGAAAACTGGCCCCGGCCGTGGATGTAGCGAAGCTCTCCGTCGCGCCGTACGATGCGGAATTGAAGATCGTAGCGCTGGTTCTGCCGGACCGAATCCGTTACAGCCGATGCGACCTGGTCGCGATCGGATGGATGAACCATGGCCAGGAATTCATCCAGCAGAAACTTGCCCTTGTGGTCGTCCAGTCCGAAGATGCGGTAGGTTTCCGGCGACCAGCTTACGGCTCCCGAGCGCGTATCGAGCTCCCAGCTTCCGAGACGCGCGATGCGTTGCGCTTCCTGCAGCTTCGCTTCGCTCTGACGGATGAGCTCGGCCTGGCGCTGTTCGGTGATGTCGCGGATGACCTCCAGGCGGGCATTCTCGGAAAGACGCCGGGCGGCGAGCTCGACTTCGATGCGCGTGCCGTCACGCAGCCTGTGATGCCAGGGGCCGGACGTCCAGGAACCCAGCTTGGTGAAACGTTCGAGCTCACGTTCGACAAGTCCGACTTCTTCGGGGACGCGGATCGTCCTGACATCCATTCCGAGAAACTCGGACTGCGAATAACCGTAGTGCCGCGTCGCGGCTTCATTCACGGCGAGGAAGCGAAGCGTTCGCGGATCGTAGATCCAGCAGGGCAGAGGATTCATCTCGAAAAGCTCGCGGTAGCGACGCTCGGATGCAGCTAGGTTCTGTTCCGCTTCAACCCGGGCGGAGATATCTCGCATGAAACAGTAACAGCCGACAAGGTTCCCGAGATGGTCGCACGCCTTGGCGAGGAAGACCTCCTCATTGAAGACGGGACCATTCTTGCGAATGCCGCGGACGCGTGCTTCCGCGCGCCCCTCGGATAGGACTCTCTGGTGACACTCGCTTGCGGCCGGCAGATCGTCGGGATGGACCGTTGAGAGCCAGCTCACACCGATCAGTTCGTTCGGCTCATAGCCGCAGGTATCGGCATAAGCCTTGTTCACGTTGACAAAGCGCCCCTGCGCATCGAGCTTGGCCCAACCGGAAACGGTATCCTGCAAGGCCTGGTTCAATTCCTGGATCTGGTGGTTGGCCCGGCGCAGCTCCGATATGTCGCTGGCGTGCTTTAAAAAGCCGATTAAGCCGCCATTGCTGTCGTAAATCGGAGTGATGGTAAGCCGGACGGGCACGCGGATTCCGTCCTTCCGCGTGAACGTGCATTCCTGCGTATATTCACCGCGCAGCAGCGCTTCAGACAAGAACGGATCAGTGTGCAGATGGCCCTTCAGCCCGAGTTCTTTCGCACGCGCGCGGACCTCGGCGGGATCGTGCCACTGATCCGGCGTGACTTTGCCGATTACCTCCTCGGCGCTGTAGCCGAGCAGCCGTTCAGCAGCCGGGTTCCAGCTTGTTACGACACGGTCCTTATCGATCGAAATCAGCGCGACGTGCGCACAGCGCAGAATCGAGTCGTGAAGCCGGCGGAGCTCAGCAAGTGTTCGCTCGGCCTCGATTTTTTCCGTTTGATCCTGAACGAAACCGATCACGCGCACCGGTTGCCCGCTTTCGTCGCACTGTACGCTCCCGGTACTGCTGATCCAGCGGCCAAAGATGCTGCGATAGGTAACTTGATAGGTGCCGCGGCTGGCAAGCGCGAGTTCGAATTTCTCGCCAACTTCTTTGTAAAACTCGGGACTGATGAACTGCTGCGCTTCCTGGAAGGAAACCATGCGCGGAACATCCTCTCCGGGCGCCCCAAGAATTCCGGGTCGGAAATGGATTTCCTGCGTTTTCAGATCCGCTTCCCAGACTTCCATGGAGCCCGATTGCAGAGCCAGCCGCAGGCGTTGTTCACTCGTTTCCAGCGCCTTTTGCGTGCGCTTCGCTTCGGTAACGTCGAGAGCAAGACTGCCGAGTAACTTCGACTGGTTGCCGATAGAGAACGGGAACATCAGGATCAGGAATTGCCGGACAGTCCCGTCAGACGATGTTACTTCCTCCAGAAATTCCTGCGGTGCATTCGTTTCAAAGACGTGGCGGTCATGTTTGTGAAACCGCTCGGCGAGTTCTTCGGCTGGAATCTTACCTTCATCGGGATCGACGCGTGTTCCCATTAAGCGATTCCACGGCTGGTTGGAGTAGATCAGGTCCGAATCGCGCGTCTTGATGAATGCCAGCAACGGGCTATAGTCCATAAATGCCTGGAAACGCGCCTCTGCTTCGGAAAGCCGGTTGAGCAATGCGCGCATCCAGTGGTTTTCCTGGTTCCACTTACGCCAGAGAAAAACAAGCGAGATCACCGAGAACAGCAGCAGGCCGCAATTCATATAGAAGGTGGCTGCCCGCCAGGTCTCCATCTGCGTGGAGCGCAAGGCAAGCAATTCTTCTTCGTGGTCGCGCATGGCGTGCAAAATGGAGGACGCATTGAAGAACGGCGTCGAAGGATCGGCGCGGACGTATTTTTGGCGCAGCCAGAGGGTGATCTGCTGATTCAGCCGGTCGATGCGCTCGCGCTGAAACACGTTGTCAAGAGCCAGGCGGCGAAGAGCGCGAAGCTGATCCTGGGTGTTGTGCAGTTCTTTTTCGGAGCGCCACAAACCACCCATATCGCTCGTGTATTGATACATGTGGTACCAGGCGCTCGCGAGTGTGACAGACTTTTCGACACTGTCAATCTGCTCGATCATGAGGTGCGTGTGATTGCGCCACCAGCCGGCCTGCCGCAGCCAATAAAGATTGATGAGCGAAACAATGCTCATGGCGATAAGGCACGCGAGGGAAAGGAAGAGCATTCGGGCAAGCCAGGAGGCCTTGCCGCTCTCGAAATCGGGTGATGTTGTCAGATCGCCTTCGGGAAAGTTGGCGGCTGCTCTTTTCATAGAGACAATTCAGGCTGTTAATGAAGTGCCGGCCCGGAGAGATTTATCTCCAAGAAAAAAGAATGCCGATGAACGGGCTATTTTGTAGTCAGATACGGTCAAACCAACCAAGGTGCGTGTTGTGACATCGATACGGTCCTCGGCGGACCGGCCAGACTGGCGTGGACCGCCGGGGCGGAAAGTAGAGACAGCACACCCCTCGTCGAATTAAAAATTTTCGCGTAAAATCGAGAGACCTGAAGGAGGCATTCCATGAAGGCTCGAACCGCGCTGATGGCTTTTGTGATCGCTTGCCCGTCATACGCAGACCTGATTGTAACGAGAGGCACGCTGGGTGTGGATCATTACACGAACGACGGTACCCTGCTTGGTACGTTAATCGCTCCCGGGACAGGCGGACTACAGGATGCGCGGGGAGTTGTCGTATCGGGCAGCGGTCAGATTTACGTTGCGGATTTTGCCAACGATGATGTTTTGAAGTTCAGCTCGAGCGGAGCTTTCCAGAATGTCTTCGCCAGCGGTACAGATGTAGATACGCCGCTCGGCCTGGATTTCGGTACTGGCGGCGATCTGTTCGTCGCGAGTGCGGGCCCTACCTCCAACATTGCACGTGTCGATAAGACCACTGGCGCGGTGTTGAATGCCAGCTTCACATCCGGAAATGCGACGCCGCTCGGCGGGCCCCAATATCTGAAGTTTGGGCCGGTGTTAGTCGTGACCGATATCGCTGGGCACGTTTTTCAGTTCGATGCCTCTACCGGGAACTGGATTTCAACCGGGCTTTTTGATAATCCGCAGGGCGTTGCCTTTAACGCGGCGGGCGATATCTTCGTGGCACAACGCATTTCGGACAATGTCGTCAAGATTCCGGCGGGCGGCGGACCGTCGACTGAAGTGATTCCCAATGGAGCCTTTGCGGGCAGCCCGACCGACCTTGCCTTCGGTCCGGACCACCTGCTGTATGTGCTGTCGAGCACAGCCGTCTACCGGTTCGATGTGAGCGGAGGTGCCGGCGTGTTGATAGACAGCTTTGGAAGCGGCGGCAGGTTCATGGCATTCACCCCGAGCGTGCCCGAGCCGGGAACCTGGGCAATGATCGCTGTAGGTTTGGCCGTTATGATTGGTGGCTTCCGGCGCCGCCTGCGAGAATGGCAACGTGAACGCTGCGGTTCTGACCACGCCACAGCCGGTTGAGAAGCGGCCGCTGCGCATTCAAGAAACCTCGCTGCCGGAGGTAAAGCCCGGCCACGTGCTGCTCAAAGTGCGCGCTTGCGGCGTTTGCCGGACCGATCTGCACATTGTCGAAGGCGAGTTGCCGCCGCGCCTGCATGGGATCATCCCGGGCCATCAGATTGTGGGAACAGTTGCGGCAGGAGAGACTTCGGAGCTGCCGGCCGGTACCCGTGTCGGTGTGTCCTGGATCGGCGGAACGGACGGCACCTGCGCCTATTGCCGCCGCGGACTCGAAAATCTGTGCGATGCGCCTGTCTTCACCGGCTACACCACGCCCGGCGGCTATGCAGAATACGCCCTGGCCCGCGCGGATTTTGCCTTCCGGCTGCCGGACGAATTGGACGACCTGCACGCTGCGCCTCTTCTGTGCGCGGGTATCATCGGATTCCGCAGTTTGCGCGTCGCGGGCACAGAACCGGGGGAGCGCGTCGGATTATTCGGCTTCGGCGCTGCCGCTCATCTTGCTATCTCCGTTCTGCAGGCATGGAACTGCGAAGTGTATGTGTCTACGCGGGGCGCATCGCATCGGGCTCTTGCCGAGTCGCTGGGTGCGAAATGGGTCGGAAGCGAGGCAGATAAGCCGCCCGTTGAGCTGGACCGGGCGGTAACGTTTGCGCCCAGCGGAGATGTAGTAATCAACGCGCTTGCGAGTCTGCGAAAAGGCGGAGTGGTGGCGATCAATGCCATTCATCTCGATCGCATGCCGCAGTTCGATTACGACCGGCTGCTGTGGGGCGAACGGCAGATCCGCAGCGTGGCGAACATGACGCGCGCAGATGCACGGGACTTTTTGGAAATTGCGAGCAGGATCGGTCTGCGGCCAAAGGTGACACTTTTCTCGTTAGATCAGGCCAACGATGCGCTCCTGGCCGTCAAGCAGGATTCCATTGACGGCGCGGCGGTTATTACGATGGGCCTAAGTGAGTGACCTCGCCTTATGGCACGCCGGTGCCATCTGGGCTATAGCCCTGGTGTCGATTGCACTCATCCTGATTCATCCGAAGGACCTGCCGGAAGCTGTCTGGGCAGTTCTGGGAGCGGGTTTGCTGATCGTGTGCCGCCTGGTGACTGTTCACGATGCCGTGCTCGCAGTCAACAAAGGGCTGGATGTCTACTTGTTCCTGGCGGGCATGATGATCATGTCGGAACTGGCGCGGCGCGAGGGTGTTTTCGACTGGCTTGCGACCCACGCCGTTAAGGCGGCACGCGGTTCGCGGCGGCGGCTTTTTCTGTTGGTGTATGGCGTCGGCACGGTGGTCACCGTGTTCTTGTCAAACGATGCGACGGCGGTCGTCTTAACACCGGCTGTGCAGGCGGCCGTGAAAGCAGCGTCGGTGGAACCACTGCCGTTTCTGTTGATCTGCGCGTTCGTAGCAAACGCGGCCAGTTTTGTGCTGCCGATTTCCAATCCCGCGAATCTCGTCGTCTATGGCAAAACGCTGCCGCGGCTTGGGAACTGGCTGGCGACTTTCGCACTGGCGTCGGTTGCTTCCATCGCGCTGACATGCCTTACTCTGCGCTGGCTTTCGCGCAAATTGCTGGCTGGCGAAATGACAAACCGGTTGCCGCAGCGGCCATTGACGCCTTCAGGTCTGGTGACGTTCGGCGGAATCGGTTTTCTTGCCGTTGTCCTACTCACGGCGTCGGCCGTCGGCAAAGATTTGGGAGCGCCAACATGCTTGGCAGGGCTCTTGGTGGCAGCAGCGGTCACTTTCCGCGACTCAGGCGTTCCGCGCGACATCATAAAAGAGGTCCCCTGGAGCGTGATTCCGCTGGTTGCGGCCCTGTTTGTGATCGTCGCGGGCATCAATCGAGCCGGAGCCTTGCCGGCGGCGGTTTCCGCTCTGCAAACGATGAAGAGCTGGCCAGCGGTGCGCGCGGCGCTCTGTGCTGCTTTCAGCGTCGCGGCGCTTTCGAACGTGCTGAATAATTTGCCGAGCGGATTGATCGCGGGCTCGGCGATCGCAACGGCCGGAATAACCGGCAAACTACGCGATGCCGTTCTGGTGGGAGTCGATTTGGGGCCTAATCTGTCGGTAAGCGGCTCGCTTGCGACCATTCTCTGGTTGCTGGCTGTGCGGCGGGAAGGACAGCGCGTCAGCTTTTGGCAATTTCTGAAATGGGGCGCAATGGTTATGCCGCCCGCGCTGCTCGCAGCGGTTCTGGCGCTAATGGTTCATTAAGGATACAAAGGATGGGGATGAGACTTTTGATAATTTGCTCCTCTCTGGTGCTGCTGTTCGCGGTGAAGCTGCCGGCGCAAAATGACGAAGCAGCCATTCGGGCGCTCGTGCAGAAATACCTGGATACGCGCGAGCATGGTGATGCGCGAACGCTCGAAACTCTATTTACCGCCAGTGTGGATCAGCTTGTCTCGTCCGGCGAGTGGCGGAGCGGGCGCGACGCTGTTGTGCGTGGAACCCTGGGGAGCTCGAAAGCAACCGGCGGCCAGCGCTCGATTACAATCGAGAAAATCCGCAATATTGCGCCGAATGTCGCGCTGGCCGATGGACGTTACGAACTGAGCGGACTCTCAGGCGGCGCAACGCGTAAGATGTGGAGCACGTTTATTCTTGTCCATGAAAAGGACGGTTGGCGCATCGCGGCCATTCGTAACATGCTGCCTGCCGCTCCCGCGCCTGCGAAATGACGGAGAAGGATATATCCGCAACCAAAGCGCAGCCCTCCTGTTGTTCGCACGGTGAGCACCCGGACGCGCTGCCCAAAGATCCGGTCTGCGGAATGAGCGTGAAGAATGCCGCCGGAACGTTTATTCATGGCGGAACCGAGTACTTTTTCTGCAGCCGCGGGTGCCTGGAGAAATTCAAGGCAAATCCAGCGCAATATCTCAAGCCCGCTACAGTTGTTGAACCGCCGGCGGGCGCTGCCGAATACACCTGCCCGATGCACCCGGAAATTGTGCGACACCGGCCGGGCGCGTGTCCCATCTGCGGTATGGCGCTCGAGCCGAAAGAGATCACAGGCGAAGCAGAAGTAAATCCCGAACTCGAAGACATGCAGCGCCGCTTCTGGATCAGTGCTGTATTGACACTTCCCTTGCTTGGCTTGATGCTGTGGGAGATGCTGGCCGGTGCACCCGGACTTCCCGCTGCCATGGCTTGGGTCCAGTTTGCGCTGGCAACTCCCGTCGTGCTGTGGGGCGGATGGCCGTTCTTTGAACGCGGCTGGGCATCGCTTCGAAGCGGGCATCTGAACATGTTCACGCTCATTGCTCTCGGCACCGGCGTTTCCTATTTTTTTAGCGTAGTGGCCGTGATCGTTCCTGGTGTGATACCGCAGGCGTTCCGCTCGCACTCGGGCGTGCCGCTCTATTTCGAACCGGCTGCAGCCATCACGACGCTGGTCTTGCTCGGACAGGTGCTTGAGTTGCGCGCACGCAGCCGGACGAGCCATGCCTTGCGTTCTCTGATCGGGATGGCTCCCAAAACGGCGCGCGCGGTGGATGCTTCCGGCGCTGAACGGGACATCCCGGTTGAGCACATCCACGTCGGCAACTTGCTGCGTGTGCGTCCGGGTGAAAAGGTTCCCGTCGACGGAACCGTAATAGAAGGCGAGAGCTCGGTGGACGAATCCATGATCACCGGCGAATCGATCCCGGTCGAAAAGATACCGGGAGCGCGCGTGACGGGAGGGACTGTAAACGCCGCGGGCAGCTTCGTGATGAAGGCCGAGCGCGTCGGCAGAGATATGCTGCTCAGCCAGATCGTTAAGCTGGTCAGCGAAGCGCAGCGCAGCCGCGCACCGATTCAGCGCGTCGCCGATGTCGTGGCCTCCTGGTTTGTTCCGGGGGTTATCGCAGCGGCTGCGATTGCATTCCTCGCATGGGCGTTCTGGGGGCCGGAACCGCGTTTGAGCCATGCTTTTGTGGCCGCGGTCGCCGTGCTGATTATCGCGTGCCCTTGCGCACTCGGCCTGGCGACACCCATGTCCATTATGGTTGGCACGGGGCGCGGCGCGCGGGCGGGGGTGCTCGTGCGGAATGCCGAGGCCTTGGAATTGCTGGAAAAGTTGAACACGCTGGTTGTCGACAAGACCGGAACAGTCACAGAAGGCAAGCCAAAGCTTGTGGCCGGCGTCCCGGTGGCTGGCGGTCTGGACGAAGACGAGTTGTTGCGGCTCGCGGCCAGTCTGGAGCAGGCGAGCGAGCATCCGCTGGCGCACGCGATCATAACCGGCGCAGCGGAGCGCGGGCTTCCGCTCGCCAAACCGGAACAGTTCCGCAGTACCGCCGGAAAAGGTGTGCAAGGCGTTATCGAAGGCCGGCACGTTGCGCTTGGTACATCTGCATTTCTTCACGAACTGGGAATTTCGGTGGATGGAATTGGGGAACGCGCAACCGGTTTGCGAGCAGAAGGTCAAACGGTTTTGTTTGCCGCCATCGATGGCAGAGCGGCAGGAGTGATTAGCGTCGCCGATTCGATCAAGAAAACCGCACCCGAGGCAATCGCCGCTTTGCACAGGCAGAATATCCGAATCGTGATGCTGAGCGGCGATAACCGGCAGACCGCGCAGGCCGTCGCAAAAAAGCTTGGCATCGATGAAGTGGAAGCAGAAGTGTTGCCCGGCCAGAAAGCGGAAGCAGTGAAGAAGCTGCAATCAGGCGGGCAGATCGTTGCGATGGCGGGCGATGGAGTGAACGACGCTCCGGCGCTGGCGCAGGCGCAGGTGGGAATCGCGATGGGTACGGGGACCGACATCGCCATGGAGAGCGCAGGAATTACTCTGGTTAGCGGCGATCTCCGCGGCGTACTACGCGCCGTGCGCTTAAGCCGTGCGACCATGCGCAACATCCGCCAGAATTTGTTTTTCGCGTTTATCTATAACGCGCTGGGAGTGCCCATCGCTGCGGGTATTTTGTATCCGTTTTTCGGAA
>DATBGM010000235.1:0-11079 GCA_036557945.1 Bryobacteraceae bacterium
AAATGGGTCACAAGTTTGCTCCTTGTGACCCGCTACTCTATCGATCTCTAAACCCATCGGTCCGTCCACGCGCAGCGTCCGCCGCGCGCTCGGCTTAGTTCTCACGGCCCAGTATTTATCGATGTTCTGCTCAGTCCTTACTAAATCGGGTTGTGTTTCATTGACATCCGAAATCACCCCCCAAAAGGCGCTGGGCCTCTATCGCGAAATGCCGCTTTCACAACCCAAAGTTTCGGATCAGCGACAAATTGGCCGGCTAAAACTGGAATTCCTGACTGAAATAGCACTTGAACTGACGATCAGCGATGCGATCTGGTCGAGCAATTCCAGATAGGTTAAAAGGGGCTTCGGCTATGTCTGTTTCTTAAGAACGACATGCATCGCGAGGTCCGTGGCAACATGTTCTGTAGAACGATAACCGAGCGCTGCCAGGTCCACGCCTGCGAATAAATTCTCACCAGCGCCCATGACGATGGGACGAAATGCCAGATGGAGTTCGTCAATCAGTCTTGCCCGAAGGTATTGCTGAACCGTGGCGATGCCGCCGCCAATCCGCACGTCCTTATCCTTCGCAGCATCCTTCGCCCGTTGCAACGCGGCATGGATTCCATCCGTGACGAAATGAAATGTAGTCCCGCCTTTCATCTCGAGCGGCTGACGGTGATGATGTGTCAGCACGAATGCCGGCACGTGGTACGGCGGTTCCTCGCCCCACCATCCTTTCCAGGACTCGTCGGGCCAGGGACCGCGCACCGGGCCGAACATGTTGCGTCCCAAAATCCAGGCGCCGACGTTCTCCATGCCTCGCTGCGCCCACTCGTTATCGGTACCCGTCGAGCCACCTTCGTGCCCGTGCATCCTCTTCCATGTGCGGGTAGAGAAAAACCACTCGAACAGTTCGGGGCCGCGGACGCCGAGAGGATTCTCGATACTCTGATTTGGGCCAGCAGCGTAGCCGTCAAGCGAAACAGCGAACGAGTTGACACAGACTATTGACATGGACTGCCTCAAGTATAAGTGCGGGATCCACGTTTTCGTTACATCCAAGGGACGCGATCATGTACCAACATCATGAGCTCTGGCTCGACCGATCACGCACGCGCCAAGGTGCCTGAGCCATTGAACGAGCAAAGACCCCGACCCGCGTGGAAGGGCTAACCCTGCTCATAGCAATCCGTTGCGCAGCGTTCACCAGCGCTGGTTCTTCAGGTTACGGGCGAAATAACCGCATTCGGAAAAAGTGAACCGTCCAGCGCCAGCTTAACCTCCTGGAAAACGGCATCCGTCGACTTTGCTCACTGGTCAGAAAGTCCGGTTGTCGGAAACTTGCGGCGGGTGGATCAGTTGTACCGAGTCACGTTCGCGAGTGCGCCTTCCGGCCCCGGTGTTTCACGCAACTGAGTGAAGGTTCAAGTCCTTTCATCCGCACCAAACAAAACAGCGGTGCCCCGGTGATTAGTCTTCGAGTACCAGGGTCAGCAGATCACAAATGGAGACGCGATCAGGAGTGAGTAATCGCCAGATGCTAATCTGCCTGCTTTGTATGCAGGTAGGCCAGGGCTTCTTCGCGATTTGTGGTTTCGCAGGACTCGCTCACTTCTTCCGCCATCGACCGAATAATCCCCAATTACATCAGAGAAGATGAGCAGATAAGAGAGCGCGTGCGGGGCTTCTCGCAATACCGCGTCCACAGTAGCGGCGATGCGCTTCAGGTGATTTTGTGCTTGGAGATGAAATCGGCATCCACTTCGCTGCTCATGCCGGGGCCCTCCGGCGCGAGCACTTCGCCGTTGACGATTTTCTGCCTGCCGCCCGATTCCATATAAATAGCGTTCGGGATGGCGCATAAAATGTTGAGGTTCGCCGGGCCGCCCCCATGGCTTGCCAGTTCCGCTCCAAAACCGTCGGCGATGGCTGCGACCTCCATCCATTCGGTGGGACCGCCGGCGCGCCGGTTGTCGGGCTGCACGACATCCGCGCCTTTCTTCAGCAGAAGGTCCATGAAAGCGTGCTTGTTGTATTCGTTCTCGCCGGTAGCGATGCGCATGTCGAGAGATTGCGCCAATTCCGCATAGCCCTCGTGATCCCAGGGCGGCAGCGGCTCCTCGTACCAGAAGCAACCGAGCTGCTGGTAGACACGGCCGCGGCGCAGGGCTTCGACACGGTTGAACGCCTGATTTGCGTCGACCAGGATGCGAATGTCCTTGCCTGCGGTCTTGCGTCCGAATTCAATACGCTCGACATCGTCATCCAGGGAGTAGCGGCCGACCTTCACTTTGAAGGCGCGATAACCCAGGCTGAGCGTCTCATCGATGGTGCGCTTGTATTGCGAGTGGTCTTTATCGTTTTCCCGGTACCAGCCGCACATCGCGTACACGGGCATGCGATCGCGCACCGCGCCGAGCATTTTGTAGACAGGCAATCCGGCGGCTTTGCCGAGTATGTCCCAGACGGCGATATCCACGACAGACATGGCAAACTGCGTGACGCCCTGCACGCCCTGATACTCAAGCGCCCGCCAAAGATCGGCGCGAATTTTTTTAGGAAAGGCGGGGTCCTGTGCAATGAGCACCGGCTTGATCTCGTGCTCGAGAATTGTCTGCACGACGCGCGGGCCGCCTTCGATCATGCCAAAGTTGCTGTAGCCCCAGCCGGTGATTCCAGCATCGGTGAGGATACGCAGAACAACGCCTCCGGCGGCGGAACCGAAATCGTGAATGGCGTCGCCGGTAAATGGAGCGGGAGGCAGACGGAGGAGGTCCGTTTGAATGCCGGTAATCCTGATCTGATTTTTTGCTTCGGCGGCTTTGGCGAGGCCGCGGCTCAAAGGCGCGCTGCTTGCGAGCGTCAGGAAAGTTCTGCGGGTCATGGCGTTTCTTCTCAGGCCGAATGCAATGCGGCCACTTCATAATCCACGATTTTGGGAATCGTAAATTCGATTGAGCCATTTTGGACGTGAAAAGGAATATCCGTTTCGGCGCGCAGGAGTTCGACCCGGTTTACACGCCGCCCCGTGGGCAGCCGCATGCGAACTTTTTGGGCGCCGACAGGAAAGAACTCCCGAATCCATCCGCGATGGGCGGCAGGATTCGTGTAATTCAATACGTGCAACGCAAAACCTGCTTCGGTTTCCCAGGCGAACGATTCTATTAAGCCCGAGCCTTCGATAGTAACGGGAGAGTCGCCTGCGACCAGCCAGCGCACGGTGTTTTGGAGCAGGCGGCTGAGGTCGGTATGGCCCGATCTCCACATGCTGCGGCAGATATCGCCGGGGAAATAGACAAGGCGACTCGCGCCGCGTTCACGCACCACCGCAGCCGGCTCATTCGTGTGCGGCTCGGTGGGATAGGAGAGCTCGGGAGGGTAAGCCACATAGCCCGGCACGACAGATAATACGGGCGCGCCGACGGGCTTTACCGGGAGCCTGAATTCCGCGCCAGGGATCCAGTTGGTGTTCTCGAAACCCTCGAGAATCGGATGTTTGCGCTCGATGCGGGCGTAGAAAGCATTGCCGTTCGTGCCAAGGATGTCGCCGGCCTTCTGTATGCCGAAGAGTTCTGAAAGGCCGAATTCGGAGCGCCGTTCATTGCGTTCGGTGTACATGCTGGTCTCGAAGGTGGCGAGCAGCGAACCGCCAGCCTGCACATACGCCTCTAACTGGCGGCATTGCTCGTCACTCAGCAGAGCGATGTTAGGCAGGATCAGAGCTTTGTATTTCCTGAGGGTTCCGGGGCCGAGATCGTCTTCGTGCACGAAATCGAACAGGAAACGTCCCTCGAGCAGCGCGTAGTACATGCCGTCGATCGATTGCTGAACGCTGCCCGAAGACGGCGGCTTGTAGAACAGATGCGTGCGCTGGCCCATCACAAGTCCGAGATTCGCAATGGGCTCTTTGTTGAAAAAGTGGGATTCATGGCGTGCCAGCCAATTGAAATAGGTGTGTCCCGTTTCCTGCCAGCGACGATCTTCACCCAATCCGCCTTCGCCGCCGATGAAGTGATACCAGGGAACCATTCCACTCGCGACGGTTTCGTCCATCCACATCACGGCCTCCTCGGGCGCTTTCGAAACGTTACGCCAGCGGATGGGCCCGGTCGACCAGGCGGCAGTGACGTTGGTGCTAGTCTTGCCCTTCATCACCGCGTTGCAAACACGGCCTTGCAAGGCGCATCCCCAGATGGGTGTATCGAGTCCGCCGCGTCCCTGGTTATCGCAGTTGAACCAAGACGTCTTCCGGCCCAGCGTTTTGAGGTTGACGGTGCAATGAATCGACCCGCCTAAATTTCCGAGATAGAGATTTTCCGTCCGCTTTTCTTTGGCGATGCCATCGTAAAGATCCCAGAGTTCGAGCACGCGCGCATTGAACTTATCCCAATAGTCGATCGAGCCCGTGGGAGGCAATTTGCGGCACTGCTCGCAGTGACAGACCGGCAGGCGGCCGAGGGGCGGCCAGCCGTTCGTGTAGATGCCATCCACGTCGTAGCGGGAGTTCACTTCGCGCATGATGGCCGGGATGTGTTCGGTGAAATAGGTCGTGAACATGCATGTCCGGTAAAGCTTCGGCTCTTCGCTATGGGCAACCGGCCACCCTTGCGCGGTGCGCTCGAACCATTCCGGATGCGGTTCCAAGGCTTCTTCCCATTCGAGATCCGGACTCATGCGGGCGAGCACGCGCAGGCCGCGCTTCTTGGCGGCATGGCAGCACTCGCCAAAGAAATCTCTATCGCCAAGAAACTTGCCATGCCGGTGATAGGGCACTTTCGACGGATAGAACGCGAGAATGCCGGTCACGCTTATCTGCACGGCATCGACTTTGAGACTGGCCCAGTAATCCGCCCATTCTTCGACATTGAGGGCGACCGGGTCATGCTCGGTCATATTGATCTGGCCGACACGACGGACGCGCTGATGCCAGGGTACGATCGCAGGCGACGCGAAGAGGGAGCCAGCCGCCATGGCGGCTCCCGGCAAGACAACAAATTCGCGGCGGTTCATTTCCATTTCTATCCGGCGCTTCATGCGAGGTGTTGATAGGCGGGAACGGTGAGAAACTCGGGGAACTCGTCGCTAGCCGTCATCTCCTGAAACATGCGGGCCGCCAGATCGAAGCGGCCGGACGAGAATGCCTTTTCGCCTAGGCGCTGTTTGAGCCTTTCGAGCACCTTGGGGATGGCGCGAGTGACAACGTCGACGCTCACGCGCGTTCCATCGTTCATGCGAGCGCCGTACCTGGCCCACTGCCAAAGTTGAGCGCGTGAGATCTCGGCAGTGGCGGCGTCCTCCATCAAATTGTAAATGGGTACGCAGCCGTTGCCGCGCAGCCAGGATTCGAGGTATTGAATGCCGACGTCGATGTTCAATTCGAGACCGGCCTGGGTGATGTCGCCGGTGGGAAGCTGGAGCAGGTCGGCGGCCGTCACATGCACATCTTCGCGAAGGCGCGAGATCTGATTGGGGCCGGCCATGTGCTCATCGAATACTGCTTTGGCGACAGCCACCAGGCCCGGGTGCGCTACCCATGTGCCATCATGCCCGGCCAGAACCTCGCGGAGCTTATCGGCGCGAACTTTTTCGAGCGCGCTCTCATTGGCTTCCGGATCGTTCTTGATAGGAATTTGGGCGGCCATACCGCCCATGGCGTGAATCCCGCGCCGATGGCAGGTCTGGATCAACAGGTCGACGTAAGACTTGAGAAAGTGCCTGGTCATGGTGACCTGGGCACGATCGGGAAGAATGCGGTCAGGGGCGTGGCTGAATTTTTTGATGAAGCTGAAGATGTAGTCCCAACGCCCACAGTTCAAGCCGGCCGAATGCTCGCGCAGCTCGTATAAGATCTCGTCCATCTCAAAGGCGGCGGCGATGGTTTCGATCAAGACGGTTGCGCGGATGCTTCCGCGCGGAATGCGCAGATAATCCTGCGCAAAGTTGAACACGTCATTCCACAAGCGAGCTTCGAGATGGCTCTCCATTTTGGGAAGGTAGAAGTAGGGGCCGGTCCCGCGAGCGAGCAACTCAGCCGCGTTATGAAAAAGATAGAGGCCGAAATCGAACAGCGAACCCGAAATGGGCGCGCCGCCCACCAAAAAATGTTTTTCGAGCAGGTGCCAGCCGCGCGGGCGTACGAACAGGACTGCAGTCTTCGGATTCAAACGGTAGGATTTGCCTTCAGGCGTATCGAGCGAGATTTCGCGGCGCACGGCGTCACGCAAATTCATCTGTCCGTCGAGGTTGTTGCGCCAGGTGGGCGAATTGGAATCTTCCAAATCGGCCATGAACACATTGGCGCCGGAGTTCAGGGCGTTGATGATCATCTTGCGATCGACGGGACCAGTGATTTCGACACGGCGGTCGGCGAGGTCGGCCGGGATGGGCGCCACCTTCCAATCTGCCGCGCGAACGGAGGCGGTTTCTTCGAGAAAGTTGTAATGCTTGCCGGCCCGGAGCTCGGCGGCGCGCGTTTTTCTGCGTTCCAACAACTCGAGGCGAACCGGTTCAAAGCGCGCCGACAGCTCGGAGAGGAAGGCTCGCGCCGGCGGGGTCAGGATGGCGGCTTCAGCCGCGCCCTCAGGGACAGTGAGAGTGATTTGATTCATGAAATTTGTGACGTCACACGATGGTAGCCGAGTGTTTGGAGAGATCGCACCATGATGCCGATTTTTCCAGTATGGTCACGAACCGGCCGCCGATACAACAACCCGGCGCTCGAGGAAAACGCTGCAACTTGCACATCAAAACGCGACCGGGCGATATTGCTACGCTTGGCGTTTCAAACTGCTCGTGCAAGAGTCCCGGGAATCGCGCTTAGTGCGGGCATTTTGACGTTGTATTGTTGACATGGAAATAAAACATGAATCGCCGTCAATTCATACAAGCAACGGCCGGAAGCGCGATTTTGCCTCAGGCGACGTTTGCCGGTAACGACGTGCAGGCGTTCCGCGGTTGGTATGACCGGCCCATGCGCTGGGCACAGATTGCATTTGTCGAAGACGATCCCGGCAATTACGACCCCGCATTCTGGCTCGAATACCTGCGCCGGTGTCATGTGGACGCCGTTTGTCTGAGCGCCGGCGGCTGTGTTGCGTTCTATCCGACCCGAATTCCTTTGCATTACCGCAGTAAGTGGTTGGGTGATCGAGACTGTTTCGGCGAACTATTAAAAGGCTGCCGAGATCTGGGAATGAACGCGATCGCCAGGACCGATCCTCATGCGGTTCATCAGGATGTATACGATGCTCACCCGGATTGGATCATGGTGACGGCCGACGGCAAGAAGCGCCGCCACTGGGCAGATCCTACATTGTGGGTTACCTGCGCGCTGGGTCCTTACAATTTCGAGTTCATGACCAAAGTGACCGAAGAGATTGTCACGCTCTATAAGGTCGATGGAATCTTCACGAATCGTTGGGCGGGCTCCGGCATGTGCTATTGCCGGCACTGCCATGAAAATTTCAAACAGTTCTCCGGCCTGGATCTTCCGAAAACAAAAGACCCGCAAGACCCCGCGCGGCGCGAATACATCGTATGGCACGAAAAGCGTCTCTTTGAGTTATGGCGCCTTTGGGACAGTCGCATCAAAGCAATTAACCCGAATGCCAGCTATATCGCCAATGCCGGGGGCGGAGCCTTGAGCGAGCTCGATATGGTGACGGTCGGCAAGCTGGCTCCTACTCTATTTGCGGACCGCCAGGCGCGCCGCGGCTTGATGCCCATTTGGATGAATGGAAAAAACGGGAAGGAATACCGCGCCACGCTCGGTCGCAAGGCCGTCGCCGCCATCTTCAGCGTGGGTCTGGAGGAGCAGTATCGCTGGAAAGACTCCGTACAGAGCAGCGACGAAATTCGCCTCTGGGTGGCGGACGGCGTCGCTCAGGGGTTGCGCCCCTGGTTCACCAAGTTCAACGCCAAGCCAATCGATAAGCGTTGGTTGCCGGTAGTCGAAGAAATTTATAAGTGGCACCACGCCAACGAATCGTATATGCGGAATGTAGATTCCTTGGCGCGGGTAGCACTGGTCTATTCGCAACAGACCGCGACCTTCTATGGCGGCGAATCTGCACGCGCCAAGGTGGAAGACCCCGCTCTGGGGTTTTACCAGGCGCTCGTCGAGGCGCGCATTCCGTTCGAGATGGTTCACGACCGTCTGCTGGATGCGGAACATCTTGCACCATTCCGCACGCTTATTTTGCCGAATATCGCGGCGCTTTCAGATAACCAGTGCGCACAACTGACTCAATTCGTCGAGCGTGGCGGCAGCATCGTAGCGACTTATGAGACTTCTCTCTACGACGAGTGGGGAAAACGAAGAGAGGATTTCGGGCTTTCAAAGCTGTTCGGTGCAGCCTTCACCGGAACGCGCGAAGGCCCAATGCAGAATTCGTATCTGCAACTGGAAAGGGATCCGCAAACCGCGCGCTTCCATCCGCTGCTTTCCGGGTTTGAAGACGCGACGCGGATCGTGAACGGCGCCTACCGCGTGGTTGTGACATCGTTTGACGAAGATCACGCTGCTCCGCCTCCGCTGACAGTCGTGCCGTCTTATCCGGATCTACCGATGGAAGAAGTCTACCCTCGGCCCTCGCAAACAAAGGAAGCCGGTGTTTTCCTGCGGAGTTTCGGTAAGGGCCGCGTTGTTTATTTTCCCTGGGATGCCGACCGGATCTATTGGGAGGTTCTTTGCGTGGATCATGGGAAGCTTCTGAGGAATGCAATTCTATGGGCTCACAATGAAGGCCAGCCGCTTGCAGTTGACGGGCCTGGCATTCTCGATGTGTCGATCTGGTCTCAAAAGCAATCGCTGACCGTTCACCTGGTCAATCTAACGAACCCGATGATGATGAAGGGGCCCGTGCGCGAGATCATCCCGGTGGGCGCCCAGCGAGTTCAAGTTCGCATTCCGAAAGCAAAGAAAGTGGCGAAAGCTCGTCTGCTGGTAGCCAATCGAGCGATTCCGTTTTTCCAAGAAAACGAAATTGTGAAGGTTGATGTACCTTCGGTGGCAATTCACGAAGTCGTGGCGCTCGATCTTGCCGTTGAATGAATAATGCGGGGCGATGTTTCCTGCATCAGCAGGCGACGCGAAATTCCTGGATTGCATCACTCCGAAAAGCTACTCCGAAGCCTGGCCTGTCAGGCAATACCGCGCAGCCGTCGCGAATTTCAAACGGTGTATCGAGTAAGTCACTCAGCCAGTCAAAGGATTCTATCGCGACCAGATTCGGCTGTGCCGCCGCCAGGTGAAGGTCGTATTCACGATAGAAGTGCGGCGCCAGGCGCAGCAAATGTGCTTCTGCGAGCGATGCGATCAGGCGCCAACCGGTCACGCCTCCAGCGCGCAGCAGATCCGGTTGCATAACGGAAACGGAGCGGGTCTTTGCCATGCGGTAAAAGGGACTTACGCCAAACTCGCGCTCCCCGGCAGCGAGCGGGATGTCCGTCGCCGCCGCAAGTCTTGCATAGCTGTCGAGATCGTTCTTAGGAAAAGGCTCTTCGAGCCAATCCAGACGGCAGTCCTCAACTTTGCGTGCGAGGCGAAGCGCGCGTTCGAGAGTGAGGCCTTGATTCGCATCGACCATTAACTTTCGGCGCGGACCGATCAATCGCCGAACTTCGCGGATTCGCTCTATATCGCGGTCCTCCTGCAGGCTGCCGATTTTGATTTTGACGCCTGAAAATCCGCGTTCGACGTATCGGTTTACCTCAGAAGCGAGTTCTTCGTCGGAGTAAGAAATCCATCCGCCGCTGCCGTAGACGGGAACGGCGGAATGATAACGGCCGAAAAGGATAGCGGCAGGCACGCCGAGCCGCCGCGCGAGGAGGTCCCATAGGGCCACGTCGATGGCTGACGTTCCCCACATCGCAAGACCTTCGCTCCCGATATATTCGGTTACGCGCAGGTTTTGTTCATAAATGGCACGAATATCATCCGCCGGGCAGCCCACCACGTAACGCTTGAGCTCGTGGTCGATGATGCCCTTTAGCAGCAAGGGGGCGTAATCGAACGAAAGCATGTACGCGGTACCGACGTGATCGCCGGCATGCACATTCACCACGATGAGGTCGAGAACGCGGAGGACGTGCGTAGCATCGGCAATCGGCGGCGAGAAGGGCACGCGCAGCCATTCGGTGCGCACGTCGTCGATTCGCATAATCAGCGCGCCGTGTATCCCTGGGCTTCGACGGCCGGACCTGTGACTTCGCGAGATTCGTTGCCGATGTAAACGCGGGCGCCGCCTGACACGATGAAATACATTTGTACAAACGTCGCGTGCGCATTCAGCGGCGTGGCGCGGCCTGGTTCAATGGTTTCCAGCATTGCCTCGAAGCAAGACGTCTTATTTTTCGGAATCAGCATGGTGCAGAGGTTCCCCAGATACCAGAAATTTCACCGTCGTTCCAAGATTTACATGTCACGCTGATCGCTAATCCGGCTAAGCTGATATCGCGCGGCCGCGCCGATGAAACCGCTTCATGATCTCTATGCTGCGTTAACGGAGCGCCAGGAGTCAAGGCATAATGTTGCAGATGTAGCAGATGTAGCAGCGATGATTTCGTCAGTCGGGTCGGATAATGCCTTTTTGTTGATCCACTTCTCTCAACTTCCGAAATAAGCTAAGTTGCTGGTCACCCGCCTTCGCTTCGTTTTGCTGTCGAAATATTTTTGCCAAAACATAGCGCAATCTGTTACGGGATATTGTCTTCCATGGCTGGCCGAAAAACTGGATCGATGCGCCTCGAAAATTCGACGACCTGGGAGTTACAGACGAGAACGGCTATCGATTTCGAAGTTGTGGATACGAGATCGTGCCGGGGTTTCAATCGACGGCCGCGTCCAGATTCCCGGCCCATGTGACGGTAGCCATAACTACGGCCAGTCCTGTCGATTTTGCCGGCATTCTAATTGGTTCCGTTTCTCATGTTGCCCTTCGTTCGTCTTCCGCGCTGTTGCTATCAAGAGCGGCTCTCGTTTGTGCGAAGATACGCGGCGATTTCGGAGTACTGCTTCGGCCTGGAGCCCGCGCGCTGCAAGTACTCCACTTTATCGGCGGCACTTTCCCGCACGAAATACTCCGCCCACTGGAG
>DATBGM010000236.1:0-96294 GCA_036557945.1 Bryobacteraceae bacterium
AAGGCGCCTTCCGGTTGAGCGAAGTCATTCTGCTTTTTGACGCCCCAGATAAACATTGTTCCGGCCTGGATGGTATGTTCACCTGCGATTTTTGTGAAATCTTCGGAGAGAACCTGTTCTCCGTCACTCGCATATTGGGGAAAACCTGCATTGGTTAGTCCCGCCCAACCGCTGCTTAGCGTAATGTTGGGAAGACGCTTGCCCGGATCTACTTCGCCATAAGGGAGCGCGATATTCAGTCCGGGCAAATCGCTCGAGTAGATTCCGGTCGCGGTGAGTTGGGGCTTATCATACGTCTGTGTCCAACTGAGCTGGTTGATCGTGGTCGGGTTAAACGAAGCCGTAAACTGAAGCAAATTGTTAAAGGCAAGTGTCGTGATGTTCTGCGTCTGAGTCGGAGCAGGATTTGCGCCCCAGGAGAGATTGGGTGGGTTATCTCTGACGTTCTCGTAAGAAACACGGCCTAGGATGCGATATTTTTCATTGAAGTTGTGGTCAATGCGATAGGTTTCATCCTCACCTTCGAAAGTTTCCACGTTGCTGTTGATGTAGTTGTTGAAGCCCGCGGCGACGTTATTAGGCAGCGGCCAGAACTTATTCATGATTGCCACCGCATTCGGGTCGAAGCACGCAGGATTCAGATGGGTTGAATTAGTCAGGCAATTCACCCCCGGATGCTCGATGCCCAAAATCCTCTGCGCGTTGGAATCTAACATCAAGGCGCCGCCGGTTAATGTCGGACTATTCGTGAAATCGCCATTGCGCATATCCTGGGGTATCATCGCGCCGCGCGCTACGGCTGCCACGTGGCGGCGTCGCAGCTCAGCATGCACAAAGAAGAATGTCTTGTTCTTACTCGTGTTGTAGAGATGAGGAATAAATACCGGTCCGGAGAGCCCGCCGCCAAAGATATTTTGTTTCAGAATCGGGACGGTGGGCTGAAAGAAGTTCCTGGCATCCAGCGCGTCGTTGCGGAAGAAATCGTAGGCCGATCCGTGGAACTGCCGGGTGCCGGATTTCGTCGCGACCTCGATCTCTGCGCCGCCGGCCACGCCATACTTTGCGCTGTAGTTATCTTTCAGAATTCTGAATTCCGCGATGGAATCAACGGGCTGAACAACATTCAGATTGATCATGTTGCCGGTATTCATGTTGTAGGCGCCGTCAGTCGTGTAGTTGTTCATCTCGCGCCCGAGGCCGTTTACAGAGATCGGTGTTTCGCCAGTCAGACCGCCTCCATTGAGAGCCGCGCCGCCGCCGACAGCGCTTCCGGTGATGGCTGTACTGTTCACGCCTGGAACGAGGAGTGCGAGTCCGCGAAAGTCGCGTCCATTCAACTGAAGCTGCTGGACGGCTTCGCCGGTGATCGTGCCGGCCGATTCGCCGCTGGTCGTCTCGACGTGAACGGCCTCGGCTTCGACCGTAACTTCGCTCGATGTCGCGCCTACCTCGAGCGAGGCCTCAATGGATCGCCGTTCGCTCGGATGCAGCACCAGGCCGTCAATTACAAAAGCCTTAAATCCCTGCTTTTTGATATTGACTCGGTAAACCGTACCGGCTGCGGTCAGGGCCTCCATATCGAAAAGGCCGCCTGAGTTCGTGTGGGCTGTCCGTGTTACGCCGGTCGTCACATCCGTTACCGTTACTTCGGCATCGGGCACTAAACCGCCGCTCGCGTCGGTCACGGTGCCGAGAATGGCGCCCGTAGACGCCGCCTGTCCATAAAGTTTTCGGGTGGCCGGACATACAAAGAGCACGCCAGCGAGACAGAGCGCAATCGATAGTTTCCCCTTCACAGCCCCTCCTGGATCCTATGCCGCTATTGATGACTGATAAAGCTAAAACTAAATATTGAGAAACAACTGCGTCGTTAGATTGCTAAATAACCTATAGGATTCTTTTGCTCTTGTCAATAGCGCCGGCCCTGGATGGAGTGAATGCCGGTTTGGACAAGCCAATCGGGGGTAGTCGATGCGTTACCGGAGGCATAGCGCAGCGGGAAGGGGGTATCCGCTGCCAATTATGTTGAGCTATTTTTTCGCGCTCGTCAGAAGCGGGCCAGCCGCTGGATTGGCGTCCTCATATTCAATCCAGCCGTCCATCATCTCTTTTTCGCTGGCGCTTCCCCAGCGTACCGGTTTTGTAGCATCCGGATTGCCGGGCTTGTTCACCGAATTATCGAACCTGCCATCCACTTTGATTCGCGTTCCGGCCGGCAGGTAAATCGGTTCCTTCGCGCGATACGTGAATTGCCAGTTAAATTGATAGTTCGGAACGGAAAGCAGCGTCTTGTTATGTCCGTCCGGAAGCTCGGCGATGATCTGCATCGATTTTCCGCGCAGATGCATGTGCGGAGTGAGGCTGGTGATCAGAACGTTTTTGGTGAGTGTATGACACTCGGTCACTTCATGATCCGGATCGCCCGCCGGAATCATAAACATCTGATTTGAGAGGTCAATGCGTCGGGAAATCCGCTGCGGCGGCTCTTTCGCAAAGATCAAACCGACGCTGGTCGCGTCTTTTTCCGTTTTTCCGGTGGTGCGAGAGTAGTGGATCTGAAAACCAATTGTGGCGTGCGCCGGAATCATGCGGGCGGTTCCGGCAGGGTAAACGTCCGGCTCGCGCCCGGGAAGATACGAGCTGATAAGGCTGGCCAGGTCGGAACTCTTCGACCCCGGGAAAAGTCCGTTGTCGTCCACTGCGCACCCATCATTAATAACCGGAGCCTCGGGCCGCACCCATTCGAGCGAATCCTGGCGAATGCGAACCCACTTGGCATATTCAGCAGCGGGATCTGCTGGTTTGCTGGACTTCTTGGCATCTTCCGCGCGCGGTCCTTCGATAAAAACGTGCGCGTGATGAACAACCTTTCGATTACCCGGTCTTAGCTCGGCGGCAACAACCCAACGGTCCTCGTTGAAGTTCGTGGGCACTTTCAAATAGGTGTACTCATCCGGGCCGCTGCCGGTTAAAGTTTGCTCCGGTATGGCGATTACGGCGTCCGGTTTGCCGATTTTCCAGCCGTCCGGAAATACCGGGGCCGGCGGAAGATCCTTAGAATGACCTTCCAGTTTCGGACCCTCTACCCACGCCTTGATCGTTTGTATCTCTGAGTCCGATAAGCGGGGATCATTCGACCATTCACCAACAGCGGGATCCGCCAGCCAGGGCGGCATCTTACGCGAGACGACAGCCTGGCGAATAGCTGCAGCCCATGGGCGCGCGTCCTTATAAGTGAGCAGCGGCATGGGTGCGATATCACCGGTGTGGTGGCATTTCACGCAATGCTTATAGAGGATCGGCGCCACGTCTTTATTGAACGTCAACTCGCCCGAGCCTTCCCAAGCACTGGATTTTCCCGAGAAGATCACCAAACCTGCCAGAACGACTGCACCACTAATTCGCACTAGTCTCATCATATGCCGATTACGGCTCCCTTGCCATCGGCGCCTTTCGAGAATTATCGTCAGCCTGGCGCACCAGTATAGGGAAGATCGTCTTGCGCGTGGAGACGGCGGTGATTGAGGACGTTGTCGAAAGTGGCCAACCCGTTTCCTGTCTATAAGATCGCCGCCTTCTTTCGCGTCCGTTCAGCCGCCGCTACCGGCCGGGCGGCGTTTCTTCTGCTCTCGATCCCAGGTGCCGCCGGATGCCTCGCACTGGCAAAACCGCCGGACCCAAGGCTTGCCACTCTCACCCAGATCAGGCAAATCCTGACACTCAGCCGGACCGAAGCTTCGCGCAACTACCCCATCCGCGTCCGGGCGGTTGTGACCTACTATGGTCCGTCGCTACCCGGTGAATACGACACAGGCGAACTCAACCCTGACCTTTTTCTCCACGATGCAACCGGCGGAATTTGGGTGCACCTTCAGAAAACTGCTTCCATCCCGCGTGTCGGCGATGTCATCGACCTGACCGGAGTCAGCGAGCAGCCTGACTTCGCGCCGCAGATCGCCCAAGCCCACTGGACCACGATCGGAACTTCAACGCTGCCGCAAGCACGGCGCGTGACCTTCAGCGAAATGATCTCGAGCCGGGAAGACGGCCAGTGGGTGGAAACCGAAGGCATCGTGCGGAGCGCCGGCATCGATCCGAAATCGAAGTTGCTCCTGCTGCGAGTGGCGCTCCCCGACGGACTGATTACCGTCGAGATACCCGAACATACCGGTTTCGATCCGCAACGTTATGTCGACGCCCGCGTCATTCTTCGAGGCAACTGTGGGGCCGCTTTCAATCTAAATAATCAGCTCATCGGCATCATCTTATATGTGCCGGATCTGAAAAATATCCGGATTGTCGCCCCCGCTCCGCAGGATCCGTGGGCGGCCGGGCTTCAACCGCTTGATAGTCTGCAACGCTTTACTCTCGGCCGCACCGCTGGGCATCGCGTTCGCGTGCGAGGCGTGGTCACTCTCGGCTTGTCTGACGGCTCGTTTTATATCAGCGGACCGGCGGGCAGCGCTTATGTCCAAAGTACGCAACACGCTGCTCTCGCGCGCGGAACGAGTATCGAAGTGCTTGGATTTCCCGGTGTCATAGACCAGCATCCAGCGCTTGAAGATTCCATTGTCCGCACAACAGGCTTTGCTGAAGTTCCTGAGCCGGTGAAAATCAGCGCTGCTACAGCCATGCAGGGACGCTTTGATTCGGCGCTCGTTCGAATGGAAGCGCGCCTGGCCCAAATCGCAGTGACTCCGAAAGAAGTTCTACTCGTGCTGCGCCAGGGCTCGAGTGTCTTTACTGCTGCTTCCAGATCGGCTGACTCCATCAGGGAATTGCGATCCCTACGCGAGGGAAGCCTGCTCCAGGTGACCGGCATTTGCGTTCTCGAGCGCGAAGCCGCCAGTCAGACGACCTCCTTCAAGCTTCACTTCGATACACCTCGGGACATTGCCGTTTTGAAACAGGCCTCCTGGTGGACCGTACAAAGAGCGCTGGCTCTGGGCGGCGTCCTCATCTTTGGAATGCTCGCCGCCTTTGGCTGGGTACGGACCCTGCGGAAGCGCGTCCGGAATCAGACCGAAATGATTCGCGCCACTCTCGAATCCCTGCGCCAGGCGAAGGAAGCAGCGGAAAGCGCGAGCCGCGCAAAAAGCGAATTCCTTGCCAACATGAGCCACGAGATTCGGACACCCATGAATGGCATTATCGGGATGACCGAACTTGCGCTCGACACCGATCTGAAGCCCGAACAGCACGAATACCTGAGCTGCGTCAAGGATTCGGCCGAGTCGCTGCTCGTCATCATCAACGACATTCTGGATTTTTCCAAAATCGAAGCCGGCAAGTTCCTGCTGAATGCAAGCGCGTGCGAACTTCGGCCCGCCTTGGACCGCATCATGAAATCGCTCGCACTTCGGGCTCATCAAAAAGGATTGGAGCTGCTCTGCCGCGTCGACCCGGAGACGCCGAAACATATAGTGACCGATATGGACCGCCTCGGCCAGGTGCTCATCAACCTGCTCGGCAACGCCATCAAGTTCACCGAACGCGGCGAAATCGAGCTCGAAGTGAATGCGGAATCGCGGTCGGGCTCGGACGTGCTGCTGCATTTTTCAGTACGCGATACCGGCATCGGTATTTCCGAAGAGAAGCAGGCGCACATCTTCGAAGCGTTCACGCAAGCCGACGGTTCTATCACGAGACGGTTCGGCGGAACGGGTCTTGGGCTCACAATTTCATCGCGCCTGGTGCAGTTGATGGGCGGCCGCCTATCGGTGGCAAGCGCCCCCGGCCGGGGAAGTGTCTTCTCGTTCTCGATTTTATGTCCCGTCGTCGAACAGGAGCGCGAAACTTCGATCGCGCCCGGCCGCGATCTGCTGCCGCACATGCGCTGCCTGGTGGTGGACGACAACGCGACCAATCGAAAGATTCTGCGGGAGCTGCTCCTCAAGTGGAAAATGGCTTGCGACGTTGCTGAGAGCGGCTCTGACGCATTGAACATGGTCCGCTCCACCATGGAAGCGGGTTATCCCTACGACCTCATTCTGCTCGATGCTCACATGCCGGCAATGGACGGCTTCTCGGTAGCGAATTCCATCAAGAGCATTCCCGAATATAGCGGCGTTGCGATCATGATGCTCAGCTCCGCTGATCTCAACACCGATGCTGCTTATTGCCGCCGCCTCGGTATCCAAACCTATCTTGTAAAGCCGATTTCGGAAAGCCAGCTACGCGAAGCCGTCCTGAGCACGATCGCGCAAAACCACGTAAACGTCTTTCCGGTCAGGAAAAAGGTGACGCTCTTGCCGGCATCGGTGCGCAAGCGAATTCTTTTAGCCGAAGACAATGCCGTGAATCAACGGCTCGCGCTGCGGCTGCTCGAAAAACATGGCCACTCGGTTGAGCTGGCGTGCACCGGACTCGAGGCCGTCGAAAAGTCTACGCTCGAAGATTTTGACGTCATTCTGATGGACGTTCAAATGCCGGAGATGGACGGGCTGAACGCGAGCGCAATGATTCGCGGACGGGAACGCCACACGGGCAAACACGTACCGATTATCGCCGTTACGGCGCACGCACTGGAGAGCGATCGCGGCCGCTGCTTAGCGGCCGGCATGGACGGCTATCTTGCCAAACCGATTCGCGAGCACGAAATCCTCGAGGCTCTCAATTCGCTTGAATCTCTTCGCGCCGCCTAGCGCGGTTGCTTACTGCTCGCCCAGTTTCAATACCCAAGCCGGTTGCGCCATCAGCTCCTCCGGTACAGGAGGCAGATCGATCGCCAGCGCGTTACCCTGCGCTTGAAAACGAAGCGGCTGGGAATCGCCGAGAAGCGTGGCCGACTTTATGCGTGATGCGTCGAGCTGTTTCACGATGAACTGTTTCCCCGGCCAGCGCGGCAGAATGGCGTAGATGTTCGAACCTCTGGATGTAAAAAACGCTTCGATCGCCGCCTTACCGGGTTCCGGCTTACTCGCTAACTGCGAAACGTCGTACGGCGTCTTGAAGCGCTGGTTGTAATCGGTCTTCGGCTGCTCGCCTTCGCTCCACTGGCGCGATTCTTTCCAGGGGCGCGTGCCGTAGATTGCCTCACCATTGACCGCGAGCCAGTCGCCGATTTGTCTTAAGCGCTGCTCCATGATGACCGGAATGCGGCCGTCCGAACGCGGGCCGATATCGAGCAACAGGTTGCCGCCGCGGCTCACCGTATCGACCAGCATGAGCACAAGCTGGCGGCCGGTGTGATAGTCCTTCAACTGCTCGTCGCGGTTGTAGCCATACGAGTAGCCCATGCCGCGGCTTTCTTCCCAGGGATGCTGTGCGTTGCTCATGCCGGCGGTGTATTCGGTGGTCCAGTAGCCGCCGTCTTTGTGGCGTGTCTCTTTACCCCAGCGGTCGTTGATGACGACCTTGTCCTTCACCGGCGAATCGTTGAACAGCCAGGCGAGCAACTCCGGGCTGCGCCATTCCGAAGAGGGCAGCTCCCACTCGCCGTCCGAGAAGATGATGTCGGGCTGGTAATGCGTGACAAGATCTTTGAACTGCGGAAACATGTGGTCGGAGACGAAGCGCTTCTTGTCGTTCAGCCAGAGCGGGTTGTACCACTCATAGAGCGAATAATAGTAGCCCATGCGCACGCCTTTGGCGCGCACGGCCTTGCTCAAGTCGCCGAGCAGATCGCGGTGAGGGCCGATCTCGACCGCATTCCATGGGCGCCCCCAATCGCGCGATGCCTCTTTGTTCGGCCAGAGTGCGAAACCTTCGTGGTGCTTGGATGTCAGGACGACATACTTGGCGCCGGATTGGCGAAAAACGTCGGCCCAATGATCCGGATTGAAGAGCTCGGCTTTGAACTGCGACGCGAAATCTTGATATGGAAAATCAGCGCCATAGACGCGCTTATGAAAGGCCCACGAGCCCGCATCCACCGGATCCGCGCCAGGCTTGCGGCCTTCCGTGATCTGGTGCCAGTACCATTCGGCGTAGGCCAGATTGTTCGGCAGCACCGGCGCATACGCGGGCACGGAATACACGCCCCAATGGATGAAAATTCCAAACTTGGCGTCGCTGAACCAATCGGGCGTCGGGCGCTTGTTGATCGAATCCCAGTTGGGCTCGTAATGTTCGGCCGCCATCAGCGCGCCGGCGATCAGGAACATCGAAAAAAGACGCTTCAATCTGTTATCCTTTCAAACCGTCGAGCGTTGCTTCGATTTCGGCTTTGACTTGCGACGAAGGCGGCACAAACGGCAGGCGCGGCGGACCGCCATAGTAGCCGTTCAGGTCCATCGCGTACTTCAGACCGGGAATTCCGCATTGTGTAGCGATCAGGCGCGAAAGCGGGGTGATGCGCTGCTGCCAGTCTTTGCCGGCTTCGTGCTCGCGCGTGCGAAACGCTTCCCAGATGGTCACGCAGGCGTACGGCAGGGCGTTGGCGAGAGCAAGAACCGCACCGGATGCACCGAGAGAGAGTGCGTCCCAGATGCTGGTGCTCGATCCGGTAAATACCTGAAACCCGGCTTTCACGGCTTTAACCGTTTCGCCGAGCTTGGGCATGTTGCCCGAGCTATCCTTCATGCCGGCGATGTTGGGATGCTCGGAAAGCGCGGCGATCGTCTCGACCGGCAGATCGTAGCCCGTGACCTGCGGAATGTTGTAGAGCAAAACCGGCAGCGGCGATTGATCGGCGACCGCGCGGAAGAACAGCGCCTGCGTCTCCGGCCGGTAGAACTGGTTGCGGTAATAAAACGGGGTGAGGACGAGCGCGGCGTCATAGCCGATTTCGGCAGCGCATTTTGCCAAACGAACGGTCTCGTGCACGCTTTCGGCGCCTACGCCTGCGATCAGTGTCTTGCCCGGCGCGCTCGCTTCTTTCACCCAGCCCATCAGTTCGAGGCGTTCATCGGTCGAAAGCAGCGGCGTTTCGCCGGTTGAACCGCAGACGGCATAGCCGGCGAGCGCGATGTCGTTCAGTTTTTCGACATTGTGCAGAACTTTGGCTTTGTAGAGCTTGCCCTGATGGTCGAAGGAAGCGGTCAGGGCGGGAAAAATGCCTTGCAGTTTCATCGAATGAAAAGGGCCTGTCCGCGCCGAACGCGCAGCAGGCCCGATTTTATCTAATACCTGTTTATCTCGCGATGAAGGTGATGACCAGCGTGTAGAGCGCGAGCGATTCGATCAGCACGAGACCGAGAATCAGCGCGACACGGATGGCCGCAACGGCTCCCGGGTTGCGCGCCATGGCTTCAGCGGCCGAAGCCGTTGCTTTGCCCTGACCCAGGCCGCAAAGACCGGATGCGATGCCCATGGCAATGTATGCGGCAGCGCGTCGATTCGCGTCGCTCGCGCCAGCTTCAGCGCCTTGCGCAAAAATCGGACTCGCGAGCAACATCATGCTGACGGCGAGCAGAAAGAGTTTGTTCTTCAAGTGATTCTTCTCCTATGAATATTGGCTCCAGGAGGTGGTTCGACACCGTGCGTTGGGACGCCGGGCGCTCACACTGTAAAGCCGATAAAGCCTAATGCTCGTGCGAAACGGCCCCGCCTACGTAGACCATCGCGAGCAGCATAAAAATATACGCCTGCAGGAACGATACGAACAGATGCAGGCCGATAAAGATAACCGGAATAATGAATTTTGTAAGCGTGATGAACGTTAAGTAAACCTGTTCGCCCGCAAACATATTGGCAAAAAGACGAACGGTGAGCGAGAGGGGGCGCGCAAAATGGCTGATGATCTCGATCGGCAGCATCAGCGGAATGAGCAGCAGCATTGGCCCGAGGAATTGCTTGATATAGCCGGCGCCGTGGGCGCGTAATCCGGTGCCGTGATAGAAGAGAAACGTCACAACTGCCAGACCGAGAGGCACCGGCGTAAACATGGTTGGCGAATCGAAGCCCGGAATCAGCCCGATCAGGTTCATGAAGAGAATGAACAGAAAGATCGTGCCGAAAAATGCGGTATAGCGCGGGCCTTCATGGCCGACCACTTCTTCCGCGGAAGAGCGCACAAAATCGTACGCCAGCTCAAAGATGTGCTGCAGCTTGCCGGGCTTGTCGACCGAGAGCCGCATGCGCAGGAAGCTGAAGAGCACGACGATAAACGCGACCACGACGATTTCGCAGACCAGCCAGTCGGTCCAGGGATTGGCGCGATCCTGCGCCGGGTAATGCACGGCATCGAGGACAGCGTTGGCCGGACCCGCCAGGTAGCGGTTGAAGAGGGCGGTAATCCAGAGTTCGTGAACCATTCAGTTTGAAATCCGCTTCCGGGTGAAATGGATGAAAAGCTCGGCGACGAGCGACGCGATGACCGCAGCCGTGCTCGTCAGCAGCCCCAAAATTACGGCTAAAGGGCTGACGTTCAAAGCTTTGACTATAGCATAGCCTATTCCGAGTAGAAGAATGTAGCGGCTCACGAAAGCGCCCGCTTGCCAGGGCTTTGCGGTGTGCTCGCCGGGCGCGATGCGGCGGCTGAGCCAGTCGAAAAGGCAAAAATTACCGAACGAACCTGCTGCGCCGAGGGCGAAGGCGAGGGCGTCACGCCATCCCGATTCCAAAAAATACCAAACGAACCCAAGTACGGCGAAGAAGCCAGTGTACCAGTAGATGCGGCGTACGGAGACGGTCATTTTTGTTCACGTTTCGAGTCGCGGTCGAGTTCGCGGAAGATCTGGATCAGGCCGGCGACCATGCCGAGCACGATCCCGGCGACACGCAAAATGGGGAAACGAAGCCAGTGATCGAGAGCGGCGCCCACGATGTAACCGGCGCACACAGAAGCCGGCAGTGTCAAGGCAAGCGACAGATATTTTCCGAGCCAGGTCAGCGATTTATCGGACTTGGGCATCCAGACCGTTCCAGCGCGGCATAGCCGGCATTTCCAGCGAGAACTGATCGAGCGCGCGGCCGACAATGTAGTCGACCACAGCCTCGACTGTCTGCGGGCGATTGTAGAAGGCCGGCACCGGCGGAAAGATCGTGACGCCCATGCGCGCCAGCGCCAGCATGTTCTCGAGGTGAATCTGGCTGAGCGGGCTTTCGCGGGCGAGCAGCACGAGCCGGCGGCGCTCCTTCAAAATGACGTCCGCGGCGCGGCAGATGAGCGTGTCACCGAACCCGGCGCGGATGGCGGCGAGCGTCTTCATGCTGCAGGGCGCGACGATCATGCCGTCGGTGCGGAAGGATCCGCTCGAAACCGGCGCTGCCTGGTTTTCCTGTTTGTAAAAAAACGAAGCCAGCCGCTCGACCTGCTCGACTGTGTAGCTTGTTTCCTGCGCGATGGTGACGCGCGCCCAGCGGCTCAGAATGAGATGCGATTCAACATCCAGCGCGCGCAAGGCTTCGAGCGTTCGAACCCCGAAGATCGCGCCGGAGGCCCCGGTAATCCCGACAATCAGCCGCACGCACCAAGTATCCTATGCCCTGCGACGTTCGTGCCATTGCGAATGCCGAGCTCGCTGTGATAGTGTTCTGCAAGCGGCGGGTCGCGAGCAGTCCCAGAGAACAGTCCGCCGGAGAAGGAGAATCGATGTACCGGAGGACGTTACTCTCTTTTTTTGTCTGCCTGCTGATGGCGGGCGCAGCTTGGGCGCAGGTGAACTGGCACGCCACGACGATGGTCACGCGCAGCGTGGACGAAAACGATCGCGTGACACTTGCCGGAAACACGCATCCGGGTGTAAAGAACGCGCGCGACCTCGGTCCGGTGGCGGACAACAAGCCGTTCCAACATATGTTTTTGCAGTTGCGGCGGCCGGAAGCGGCACAGCGTGCGCTCGACCGGTATTTAGAAGACTTGCACAATCCGGCATCGCCTAATTTCCACAAATGGGGCACGGCTGCGCAATTCGGCGAGCGTTTCGGGCTTGCGCCAGACGATATCGCGGCGATTCGGGCGTGGCTCGAATCGCAGGGATTCACCGTGCATCGCGTGTACCCGAACCTGGTGGTCGATTTTTCCGGCAGCGCCGCGGCTGTGCGCAATGCGTTCCATACAACGATTCACACGCTCGATGTGAACGGCGCGATGCACATTGCCAATTTGAAAGACCCGGAGATTCCGGCGGCGCTGGCAAGCGTGGTGGTCGGTCCGGTGGCGCTGCATAATTTCAAACCGCATCCGCTGATCCATCCGCGGCCGCAGTATACGGTCGACGCGTTCACGCAGCCGCTTGTGCCGCTCGATCTGCATACGATCTACAACCTCAATCCGCTTTATTCGGCGGGCGTTTCGGGCAAGGGCCAGACGGTGGTGCTGCTCGAGCGTACCAATCTGTATAGCGACGGCGACTGGTACACCTTCCGCAAGACGTTCGGGCTTGCCAGAAAATACCCGTTCGGTACGTTCAGAACAATTCATCCGCAAGGCAGCGGCGGGGCATGTCTGAACCCCGGGGTGAACGGCGATGACAACGAAGCGACGCTGGATGTGGAATGGGCCAGCGCGTCTGCGCCGAACGCCGCGATCGTGCTCGCCTCCTGCGCGGATACGGATACCGGCTTCGGGCCATTGATCGCTTTGCAGAATCTGCTGGCGGGGAGCGCACAGCCGCCTGCCGTCATGAGTCTTAGCTATGGGGCGCCCGAATCGGCGCTGGGCAGCGACTTTAATGCTTTCGTGAATCAACTCTATCAGCTTGCCGTGTTCGAGGGCGTTTCCCTTTTTGTTTCGACCGGCGATGAAGGCGCGGCGGTGGGCGACCGGGGCTTTGCGGCCGTTCACGGTATCAACGCGAACGGACTTGGTTCCACTGCACACAATGTCGCGGTGGGCGGAACCGATTTCGCCGACTCGTATTTCGGTGTAAACGGCGATTACTGGAGCAGCACGAATGGACCAAACTACAACTCCGCGAAATCATATGTTCCCGAGATTCCGTGGAACGATAGCTGCGCGAGCCAGTTGATCGCGAACTTCCTCGGCTTCCCGAAGACCTATGGCGCTGACGGGTTCTGCAACAGCGCGCTCGGCGAGCAGTTCTTCTTAACGACGGCCGCGGGCAGCGGCGGCCCGAGCGCCTGTGCATCGGGAAACGCCTCTATCTCGGGCGTCGTGAGCGGGAGTTGCAAAGGGTATGTTAAACCGGCCTACCAGCAATCGCTCTTTGGCAATCCGAACGATGGCGTGCGCGACCTTCCCGATGTGTCCCTGATGGCCGGTAATGGTCTTTGGGGGCATTATTTTCTGCTCTGCTATAGCGATCCGGTTTTCGGGGGCGTGCCCTGCAACTTGCCGCCTGTGAACTGGGCAGGCGCGGGTGGAAGTTCGTTCTCCGCGCCTATTATGGCGGGCATTCAGGCGCTGGTGAATCAGGCGAACGGCGGCCGGCAAGGCAACCCGAACCATGCTTATTATTCGCTGGCGCGCTCCGAGTATGGCGCAAGCGGACGCGCGGCATGCAATGCGACGCTCGGCAACAACGTCGACCCAAGCTGCATTTTCCATGATGTGACGCTGGGCGATATGGATGTGAATTGCAGGCCACTCAAGTCGCAGGGGACGACACTGGGAACGTTCAGTTGTTTTTATCCGAGCACGAATCCGGGCGACAACGGGGTGCTGTCTACATCGAATACTACCTATAGACCGGCCTATGCCGCTAAGGCGGGCTGGGACTTCGCAACCGGCATCGGCACGGTGAATGCGTATAACCTTGTTACGAAATGGCCGGCCGCTACGCTATCGGCCAAACAAAATAAGTAAGCGGAGAAAATCATGAGATGCAATATTAGAAAGCTGATCAAGAGCTGCTGCTTTGTTCTTTTGTTAACGGGCGGCGCGGCGGCAAAAGCGGACGTATGCGGCGCGATTGCCGGCAATGCGGTTTCAAACTGCGGCTTCGAAACGGGCGATTTCAGCGGCTGGACGCTTGCCGGCAACCTGCAGGGCGGCGCTCCGCCCAATAATTTCTATGGAGTGGACCAGGCATTTCCCAACAGCGGCTCATGGGAGGCGTATTTAGGAGTGCAGGGGGGCGAAGGCACAGCCATCGGTACGCTCGGGCCGTTTCTGGAGCTAAGCCAGACTTTGAATCTCTTGCCGGGCGAATACTACAAGGTGAGTTTCTTCTACGATCAGAACGGCCCGGATCCTTCGCCAGGCTATGTGAATTACATCGACCTCCGCTTCGGCGGTGAGTTGCGCGGGGGTTTAATCGATGCGCCAAATTCGGGCGGCGTCTATCTGCCGGTGACACTGGTTTTTGCGACGTCCGGCAATGCAGCCGCTGCCGCCCATACGGTTCTTCAATTCGACTTTCAGAACGATGCGGACGTCTGGTATTTCGATGATGTGAGCGTGACCGCGATCGGGCCTGTGCCGGAGCCGGCGAGCTGGGGATTGCTGCTGGCAGCGGCCGGCGCGGGATGGCTACTACGCCGCCGGTTCACTTCGTTTCGCTAAAAACGCCGCCTCGATTTTGCTCGATCCAGCACTTCGGCGTCAGGAGGATCGTCCGGTGTGGCACCGCGACCGGCAATCCCGATAAATATTTATTCTTCATTTCGTGTGCTCCTTTCATACGTTCGAAATAGACACGTACTGGTCCGCGCAAGCACCTGTTTCAGGATTGCCTGCTGCTGTGGCTTATTAATAAACACTGCACTATGTACCTTTGCGGAGCATCTCCGACAAAATAAAACGGGTAACAGGTTACGAGAGTCAGCGTCGGAGTGCCAGCGTCTTTCAGCACATTGACATCGTCCGGAGTGACAATCAGGATCCGTTTTACTTCGTACAATGCCTGCCCGTTTTTGTTAACTAACTTGACAATGGTTCCGATACCGATGTCCTTCAAACCTCGGAAAAAGCCGTCTCTGTGCCCTGCAATCCCCATGTTTCCTGGGCCCCCCAATCGGGCAGTCCCTATAATGCGGCCGACACCACGATTGAGCACGAGTTCGTCGGTTCCGTTGAATACCGGAACGTTGAGGTGAATCTTGGGAATCTGCAGAATAGCCATTGGCGGCTGAAAATGTTTCGCCAGGGATTGCTTATACCCGCTGACTCGCTCTTCAGACCACAGGCTAAAATCGACGACCGAAGAACGGCGTTCTGCTTTACTTTTCGCGTGCGTTTCGGTTTGGCCGCTCTCGAACTCCGCAGGCGCTAAGCCCGACGCAGCGTTGCTGTATACGCGCATGACAAGAAAATTTGCGCTAATCACCCCAACCGCGATTACGAAACGTTCGACTCGATGCGACAAATGCATTTCACCCGATCCCTGGTGGAGGATGCTCCTCGGTGCATTCCATACTAATGGATTTGGAATGGCCGGGAAACTCCCGGTTTATATTTTTTTGTGGAATTTAGTCGGGTGGCGCAGGCCCGCTGGCGGGGGAAGCGCAGGATTGCTAGGGTGCCGCCGCTTCACCTGATTTCGCCAAATACGCAGCGTCGATTTTGCTCGAATCGGGAACTTCGGCTCTCAACATCCCGCGCAGGTGCTCCAGAGCATAGCATTGCTCATGCTCGTTGCAGGCGGCAATGCAATCCGCGGGCACAACCAGTTTCAAGTCGCGCATGTAGGCGTCGTCAGCCGTGCATAAGACGCAACTGTTGCTGGAAACTCCGGTCAGGATCAGCCGCTCGGTACCGAAGTGTTTCAGCAACAACTCCAGCGGCGTCTGATAAAAGGCGGAGTGCTTCGGCTTGAGCACGAAGTAGTCGCGCGCATCGGGAAGGAGTTGTTGGACAAACTCGCGTCCGCGCGATTCCGGCCGCAGCGCGTGTTTCAAAATGGCGTCCCGTTGCGATCGCCAGTGGCCGAAATTGTCATTCACGTAGACGCATGGAACGCCCGCCTGGCGCGCCCGTCTCTTCAAGGCGGCAATCTTTGCGGCTATTTTGCTCGCTTGCGCGAAGAGCTCCTCGCCGCGTGGGAAATCGAAATCGTTGATGACGTCGATGAGAAGAAGACAGGTGTGGTGATTGTCGGGTGCGCTGCCGTGCAGATCATGTTGCGCGCCGGGTTGAATAGGCACAACCTTAATTTATCCGTCGGCTATTTTCGAAAGCGCCAGCGCGCCCCAGAGGATGCTATCGTCGCGGAGCTCTGCCGGGACTACCTCGACTGTGGCGCGCGACCAGGCCGGAATCTGATACGCAAGCTCTTCGCGCAATGGACCGAAGAGCGCATCGCCCGCCTTGCTGATGCCGCCTCCGATGACGATGCGTGCGGGATTCAGGAACATGATGCAGTTTTTCAGAGCGCGCGCGAGAGGGCGGACATAACGTTTCACAAACTCCGGAATTTGCAGCAGCTCGCCGGCGGGTTTGCCGTAATCGCGCTCGAGCCAGATGCCTGCGCATAATCGTTCGAGGCAACCGCGTGCCCCGCACAAGCACTCTGGTCCGTCCGGTTCGACAGTGTGGTGGCCGATTTCGCAGGCAAACGAATTGTAGCCGTGATAGAGCCCGGATTCGGTGAGCAACCCACCGCCGATGCCGGTCGAAATAGTCATGTAGAAGAGCGGAAGCTTGCCGCGCCCGGCTCCGTAAAAACCTTCTCCGAGCGCGCCCACCATGGTGTCGCGATCCATCACGGCGCGCACGCCGAGCCGGCTCTTCAGCGCGCCTACCAGGTCGAAACTGTTCCAACCTGGAACGTGAGTCGAGCAGATGACCTGCTGGGCGGGAAAATCAACCGGTCCCCCGAAGCCAATGCCGCAGCGTTCGATTCCATAGCGCTGAACCCAGGGGGCGGCGATGGCCTCAATCTGCTCGACCATCCATGCCGGGCCGCCGGCGCGATCGGTGGCCGCGCTTGTGCGTTCGATCAATTCATCTTCACGGAAGACGCCGAGTGTCAGCTTTGTGCCCCCGATATCGACAGCGAGAGTGTGCATCTGCATTCGTATGATAACGGTGGCGGTTGGCGATATTGAACGCACTAATTAGCGAGCCGGTTGTACTTTCGCAACACTTCGACCAGCTTGTCATGCGGTAGGCCGATGACCTTATGATTGTCGATTCCGATCATGGTCTTCGCGCCCACCATGGCGTTCGTGATGGCCTCTTCGGTTGCTTCGACAGTCGCTTCGAAGATCGGATCGAGCGAATCGTTGCCCAGCATTTCAATCTCGGTCCTGCCTTCGCTTTTGATTTCGTGGTTGGCTGTGGAGAATGCCAGGAACAGGTCGCCCGAGCCGTTGCCGGAGATCGAGCCTGTGCGGCCGAGTCCGAGGGTGGCGCGACGGGCGAGCCGTTTTAGCTGTGTACCGACCAGGGGAGCATCGGTTGCAACGATAATAATGATCGAGCCCAGATCCTGCCGGATGCCGGGCTGGTTTGAAGCGTAAGGAATCTCTTCCGCTATTTCCCGCCCTACCGGAACGCCCGCAATACGCAGTTGCGAGCGGCGTCCGCAGTTGCATTGCACGAGCACGCCGACGGTGTAGGCGCCGTCTTTTGCGGTGAGCTTGCGCGAGGAGGTTCCGATGCCGCCTTTGAATCCATAGCAGACCATCCCCGTGCCACCGCCTACCGCGCCTTCCTCAACCGGTCCCGTTTTCGCTGAATTCAAGGCAGCGAGCGTATCACGATCCGTGACATGAAATCCGTTAATGTCGTTGAGATAGCCGTCCCAGGTTTCGGCCACAACGGGCAGCGACCAGAGATCGTTGAACAACTGCTTCTGCGCGCGTTTGGCGACTTGCCACTTGATAATGGCATCGCGCACCACGCCCACGCTGTGCGTGTTGGTGATTGCGATCGGCCCCTCGGCGAAACCGGATTCTTCGATCCAGGCAGTGCCGGTCATCTCGCCGTTGCCGTTTTGTGAAAACCAGCCGGCGAACACAGGCACAGCGTCGCTCTTTCCGCGCGGCAGAATCGCCGTTACGCCGGTGCGCACGGGACCCACACCGGGTACGAGTTTGCCTTCGCCGGAGATCAGCGTGACTTGACCGACTTCGACACCCGTGACATCTGTGATCGCGTTCAGCGGGCCAGGCGAGCCATCGAAAGGAACCTTGAGGTCACGCGCGCGCTGGGAATAGACGCACATTGCGCAGAGTACGAATAAACCGGTCCATCGCGGGACGATCATGGAGAGCCATTGTACTCTCGGGTTCACAAGGGACGGCGGCGTGGGCGCGATTTCGCCAGGCGGCTTTCGAGTCTTTGTTTGCGGCGCGTGAGCGCTTCCGATGTTCCGAATTCGAGCGCGCGTCCGGTAAATTCGAGTGCCAGCGCGAAATTGCGCTCGTCACGCTCGTAAAATTTCGCCAGTTCTTCCAGCGCGGCCATGCGGTACTCGTTGCGACAGCCCGCCAGCTCGTAGAAGACGTGCCGCGCATCAAGCGGCCGGCCAAGCTTCTTTTCGAGGCGCCCGATATCCCAAAGCGTACGAAAGAGCAGGCGGTCGGGCAAGCCGGCATCGACAGCGCGCCGAAAAAGATCGAGCGCTTTTTCATGTTCTCCGGCCGTTTGCAGCCAGCGCGCAAGCGCCGCAAGCTCGGTACCGCGGCGCACACCCACACGTGCGAGCGACTCGCGATCGGTAGCGCGAAAAGCAGCGGGCACAATGGCGGTCAGGCAGGCGAGCGTCACGATGTCCATCGCGTTGTGATGAAAGATCGGGATAAGCCGCTGCGCCTCGCGCGAGCGCAGATATTCGAAATAGACGTACGGAATCAATTCGCCGGGCAGGTCGCCTTCGCGGCAGACACCTAGAATCTCCTGTTCGAGCCGCACGAGACGGCAGTTTTCAAAGCCGAGTCTCCAAAGGCGACGTGAGCCGTGCAGCAGGTCGAGATGACCAAGGCGGTCGAATGGCGCACGGCGGCGATGCAGGCGGTAGCGCGTTTCGAGCAGCGGCTGATCGTAGCTTCGGCCGTTGTAGGTCACGAGCACATCGAATCCGGCGAGATGTTCTTCAAGCGCCGCCAGCATGCTGCGCTCTTCCGAATATTCACGCATGAAATACTGCCGGACGATAAAACCGGAGCGCGTGATTCGTCCCACGCCGATCAGGAACGCGTACGTGCCCGAGCTGCCCAGAAGACCGGTCGTTTCGGTATCGAGAAATGCCCAGCGTTGCGGAGGGGCTGCGGCGATCTGGCTTTCGCTCAATGCATCGAGAAAGTCCGGCGGAAGCTCGGCCAGCGCACCGATATCGGCAGAGCCGTGCTGCTTATGAGCCGGGTACGTTTTTTCCATTTGAAAATGCGCACCATGCTCGTTTGTAACGACGTGCCCGTCGGCCCATTCTTCGACAAAGGAGCGGTTGACATCGTGGGCCGGGGAACGCGGCGACGAGGTTCGTTCGGCAATTTTATATTTGTGGCCGGTTTTGTACTTGCGATCGATGGCGGCGACCCTTTGCCGCAGGCGCGCGAGTTGTTCCTCCACATCCAGCATGTTGTTCGCTTTTTCTTTGCCAGTATAACGATCTCGGGCGAGGCGCGTCTACGCTAGAGATATGGCTTTGACCGAAGCGCCACAAGAACCGGTAAAACGCCGCGGGTCGTTTCTGCAGAAATTACTGCCGTTTACGACTGTGGGCGTGATTATCGCGGCGATTTACGTCGCATGGACGTTTTATTCGCGGCACCGGAGCAATGTGGAAGCCGAACGCGCGGCGGCCGCTAAGGAGCAGGCGCAACGGCAGAAGACGGTAGACGCGGTATTCGGCAATGGCGAAATTACGTTCAGCGTGTTTTCAGCGGACCGGGGTGTTCTGAAACGCGGACAGCAGACGCAGCTTTGTTTCGGAGTGACGAACGCGAAGACGCTGAAGCTTGATCCGCCGGTTGCGGAGATCAAACCGGCCTACCGGCATTGCCTGGAGATTGCACCGACAAAAACGACGACGTACACAATCACAGCCGATGACGGAAAGGGCCACACGAAATCAGAATCGCTGACGGTACGGGTGGAATAATTCCACTGCGGGAAAATGAAAGCATGACGGAGAAAGCGAGTTTCGGAGCGGGGTGTTTCTGGGGTGTGGAAGCGACGTTCCGGGAAATCCCGGGCGTGATCGATGCAGTTTCCGGCTACCAGGGCGGGCACACCGAAAGCCCGACGTACAAAGACGTCTGCACGGATCGTACAGGGCATGCCGAGGTGGTCGAGGTCGAATACGATCCGGCGAAGGTTTCCTACGACAAGCTGCTCGATGTGTTCTGGGACGCGCACGATCCGACGCAGGTGAACCGCCAGGGACCGGATGTGGGGACGCAGTATCGCAGCGTGATTTTTTACTACACGCCGGAGCAGGAGCAAGGGGCACGGGCATCAAAAGCAAAGCTGGAGGCTTCGGGCCGTTTGCGCAGGCCGGTTGCGACCGAGATTCTGCCGGCGCCGCCGTTCTATCGCGCCGAGGAGTATCACCAGCAGTACCTGGCGAAGCGCGGCTTACGGCACTGCCACATCTAACGAATCGCGCGATTCGGATTGCGCTTTGTTGCGGAAGTAGTCGATAGTAACCGTCAGGCCTTCGGCGAGCGAAATTTTCGGCGCCCATCCCAGCACACGCCTGGCTTTCGCGATGTCGGGCCGGCGCAGCTTCGGATCGTCGGCGGGAAGCGGTTTGTACTCGATGCCAATGGCGTTATCGAAGCGCGCGCGGATCGTATCAGCGAATTCGCGAATTGTGATTTCCGCGGGATTGCCGAGATTTACCGGATAACGCTCTTCCGATTCGCTGAGCAGTAACAGTCCTGCGACGAGATCCGAAACATAGCAGAAGCTGCGTGTTTGCGAGCCGTCGCCGAAGACGGTCAGATCGGCTCCGCGCAGCGCCTGATCGATAAAGGCGGGCACGACACGGCCGTCATTGAGCGCCATGCGCGGACCGTAAGTATTGAAGATGCGGGCGATGTTGGTGCGCAGGCCGTACGTGCGGTGATACGCCATCGTTAAAGCTTCCGCATAGCGCTTGCTCTCGTCATAGCAGGAGCGCAGGCCCACGGGATTCACATTGCCCCAATACGTTTCTGCCTGCGGATGTTCGAGCGGGTCGCCGTAACACTCGGAGGTGGATGTGAGCAAAAATCGCGCGTTGTGTTTGCGCGCCAAATCCAGCATGCGGCGGGTGGCGGTGGAACCTGACTCGAGCGTCTCGATCGGACGCGCCAGGTAGTCGACAGGACTGGCCAGCGATGCCAGGTGCATGACGCGATCTATCTTGCCTTCGACTTCAAACGGTTCGGTAACATCCTGTTCGATGAACGTGAAACTGCGTTTTGAAGCGAGGTGGGCGACGTTTTCGCGGTGTCCGGTAATCAGATTGTCGAGTGCAACAACTTCGTGGCCGGCTTCGACGAGCTTGTCACAGAGATGTGATCCAATGAAGCCTGCGGCTCCGGAAATGACATATCTCACGCATTTTCATGCTACTAAATGGGGCTGCCTCAAGCCTTCCGACGGTTTATGCACTTTTCGCTGACGGCCCGCGTGGTATTGAGCCTTCTGATTGTTCTTTCTGTCGCGCTGTTTCTGGTGCGATTTTTGAAAATTCTCGACCGCATCCGGCGCTCGCGGCCCGATCCCGATTTCCATTTCGGCAGCCTGGCAGCGCGGGCATGGAAATTCTTTCGGGACGTGATGTTCCAGGCGAAGGTAATTCGCGAACGGCCGCTGCCGGGGATTGCGCATGCGTTTGTGTTCTGGGCATTCTGCGCGTTCGCGCTGGTGACAGTGAATCACGTCGCCTCGGCTTATGGGGCGGGATTCCTCGATCACCATGCCGGGGCGGGCGTCTTTTATTTCTGGTTCGCATTTGCTTTTGCGCTGGCGTGCGCGCTGGGCATTGCTTATCTCGCGTTCCGGCGCTTTGTATTGCGACCGAAGTGGCTTGAGCCGATCTCATACGAATCGGGTGTGATCGCGCTGCTGATTTTCTTATTGATGGTCACTTACATGCCGGCATGGTGGGTGCGGGAGAATTCGGCCGCAGGGCAAATGCTGTGGTGGATTCATACGTTGACGCTGCTGGCTTTTCTGCCGCTGATACCGCACACGAAGCATCTGCACCTGGTGCTCAGTCCGTTCACAATTTTTCTGGATCGCGACCGGTTCAGCAAAATTCCGCCGCTGGCGGGCGACGAAGATTTCGGCCTGGTAAGCGGCAAAGATTTCACGCGCATCACGGCGCTGCAGGCGTACTCGTGCGTGGAATGCGGACGCTGTACCGAGCATTGTCCTGCAAATAATACCGGCAAGGAACTTAATCCGAAACTGATTGCATTGGGTTTGCGCGCATATCTGAACGAATTCGGCCCGGCGAATGAAAAGCCGATTCTAGAAGCAACTGTTTCGCAAACCGCGATCTTTCAATGCACTACCTGCGGCGCATGCGAGTATCAGTGTCCGGTCGGGATACAGCATCTGCCGATGATTATCGGACTGCGTAGAGGGGCGGTAAACACCGGCATGTGGGAGGACGAGTACGGGACGAAACTCTTTTTAAACCTGGAGCGCAACGGGAATGCGATGGGCTTTTCGCAAAGCGAGCGTGACAAATTTATTGCGAAGGAGGAGTTTCCGATGTTTGACGGCTCGCAGGAATACTGCTTGTGGCTGGGCTGCATGGGCGCCTACGACCCGCAGGGGCGGGAAATTATTTCGGCTTTCGCGAACGTCATGCGCTATCTCGGCACGTCCTTCGGCATTTTGCGAAAGGAGCGCTGTACGGGCGACCCGGTGCGGCGGCTGGGCAACGATCTGCTGTTCGGGCAACTCGCCGAACAGAATCTCGCTTCGTTCGAGCAGGCGAAGGTGAAGAAGATCGTCTCGATTTGCCCGCATTGCGTGCGCACCATGCAGGACGATTGGCGGGAGTACGGCACGGCTCCCGAGGTCGAGCACCACAGCGAATTTCTGGCACGCCATCGTGAAGCGTTACCGTCGACGTCCGATGGGAAACGTGTGGTGTTTCATGATCCGTGCTATTTGGGGCGCTATCGCGGTATTTACGATGAGCCGCGCGAGGTGATTGCGCGTTCGGCTGAAGTGATTGACCCTCCGCGCGCGCGGCAGCGATCATTTTGTTGCGGAGCGGGTGGTGGATTGGTGTTTTTGGGCGAAGAAACCGGCGAGCGCGTCAGTCATGCGCGCGCCAAAGAGCTGGCGGATACGGGGGCGGAGATCGTGGGTGCGGCCTGCCCGTTTTGCAATAGCATGTTTCGGGACGCGCTGGCTGCGGTCTCCGAAAGGCCGCCGCAACTGCTCGATATTGCCCAGATTGTAAATAAGGGGGTCAGCGGGTCGGGGGGGCGCCAGACGGTTTGACGGACGGCGATCCATTGCCCGCGCTTTACGCCGCCGGGCTCAGTTCGGCTATTCGATCCGCAGAGCGCTCGAAGCGCGCGGTGAAATGAAAACGGCTTCCCTCGCCGGGCTTGCTTTCAAGCCAGATGCGGCCTCCAAACATCCCCACCAGACGTGTGCAGATGGCAAGGCCCAGGCCGGTCCCGCCGTGTTTGCGCGTGGTCGAATTGTCGGCTTGCGAAAAGGATTCGAAGATGCGCTTTTGCGATTCCTCGGGAATTCCAAGCCCGCTATCGATCACCGAAAATTGCAGCTCGATGTCGGTTTCGGTGCGCGCGGCGCAGGCAATGGCCAGCCGGATCGAACCGCGCTCGGTAAATTTGAGGGCGTTATTGAGCAGATTCAAGAGGACCTGGTGGAGCCGGTAGGGATCGCCGATTAGTTCATCGGAGATTCCATCGGCGATCTCGAGCGCAGTCGCGACGCCTTTACGTTCGGCGGCCGGCGCGATCAGTTGCAGGGCACGCCCGGCACACCCGGAAACGGAAAATGGTGTGCGCTCAAAGACCAGGTGCCCGGCTTCGATTTTGGAGAAATCGAGTACATCGTTCAGGATGCGCGTCAGCGCATGCGAGGAGAACTGCATCGTCTCCGCATACTCGCGCTGTTCTTCGCTGAGCGGTGTATCGAGCAGCAGATCGGCGAATCCGATGATGGCGTTCATAGGTGTGCGGATTTCGTGGCTCATGTTGGCCAGAAAATCGCTTTTCGCTTTGCTGGCGGATTGGGCAGCCAATTTTAAGGACTCTTCTTCGGCGAGTTTCTGGCGGATGACGCGCGTCTGTTCGGTCACCCTGCGACGCAGCACGACTACCCAGCCGAGCGCAAGCGTAATGGCGGCGGCAAACAGGCCGAGTATGATGAGCGCGCGTTCCATGGTCCACCAGGGAGCATGTTGCAGGATCATCAAGTCCCCCGGAGTTCCGAGAATGAAACGAAAATTCAGGACCTGGTTTAAATCGTCTATCTGAGTGCTGCAGATTCCAGTAACGCGGACGAGCGCGCCCTGGCGCGGCAAGCGGCTCTCCGGTGTATGGATCGCATAGAAAACAGGAAAAATGGATCGCCCCGTACTGATGTCGAGAATCTCGTGCTTCGGCAAAGTGGAGCGTCCGGCAACACGTCCCTCAAGCGTGACCAGCCGATCTTCGTAGAGCCCGCTAGTGGCCTGCTCGAATGTAATTCTGACGGGTTTGAGAGGAGGCCCGCTGCGGAGGCGGCGCACGTAGGCATCTTCGAGCCGCACATGCCCTTCAAATATATTGATGAAACCGAGTGTTTCGACCACATCGCCCGGCACGAGCGGCAGGTTCTGACGCGTTTCGACGTATACGGCTCCCGAGCTGTCCTGCAGGTAAAAACCCTGCCTGGGTAGAACGAGGGTGACGCTGCCAGCCAACTTAATGCGGTGCCCGAGTGTGTTCTGAAAACCAAAGCGTTGTAAGGTTCCAATGGCGGTAGGGGGGCCGGAAAGGGCACCCTGGGGCGCCTGTTTCAGAATCGTGATTTGATCCAAACCGGGCACTTCCAGAACGGCTCCGATCATCTGCCAGGCCGGATTAAATTCCGCTCCGCAAACACCCTGAACGCGAACCTCGGAATCAATGAGGCCGGTAGGTACCGGCGAGCCGTCCCAGGGCATTTCGATATCGATCGAGTTACCGGCAGCGTTAAGGCTCATCCAGAGAATTCGTTCGTTCGGCTTGCGATGCAGGTATTCGACCTGGCGGATGGTGCCCTCGACTTCAACCCACTGGCTGTCTTCGCGCGTGGTCATCATCTGCCGGTAGGAGACGTGGCGCGGCGCCGGCAGTGGTGCGCGTCCCAGTACCTTCCAATGCATATCGGTCACATCGGGAGCAAAGCTGAACGTGGTATGCCCCGTTAAATCGAGCAGATCGCCCACCGTGAGCTTTGGTAGTGATGGATTCCACTCGATCCAGATGCCCCCGGTCGCGTCGTTTACAAAGATGTTGCGGGAGTTCGGATCGAAGTAGGTCACTACGGCGCTTAAATGAACGGCGCGCCCACCCAGCGCTTCTGATTTTGAGAGTGCGTGGACGGCAGAGGCGGTAGTCAACGGCGGCAACGAGGCCGCGGATTCAAACGGCAGCAGCCCGATTGCCGTAAAAACGACGGCACAGAGCAGACGGATTGTGGATTTAAACGGCATCACACCCGTTTCCGGTACACGGATTACATATCGGCCGCTTCGAGCCAAAAGAAGAGACCGATTTCCTGGGGGTGGGCCAGGCGCATTCCATGGATGCTGTGGAAAAACTCGTCTACTTTTCGCGTTGCACGGAAAGGCGTAATCCTGGCACAACTCGGAAAGTATCCTGCAGATTCGTAAACCCTTCCGGACCAGGCAGGAACCGGGCACAGCTCACGCTATAAGAACAGGGATCTTCCTAAGGTGTTCCGCTACTATGTCCAGGCTTTCGGTGTGCCGCCGTGTCCTCAGCAGCGGCTTACATTCATGCATGCATCTCCGCCAGTGAAGCGTTACTCCGAGCGCAGTGTTTCCGCCGGGTCCACGCCGGCTGCACGGCGGGCTGGAACGTAGCAAGCCACCACTACCGCAAGAACCAGAACTGCAGCCGTCAAAATGTAGGTGATTGGATCAATCGGCGCGACACCGAACAACAGTGACGTCATCAGTTGCGACAGGCCGGCGGCCGAAATCAAACCGGCAACCACGCCGAATGCGCATAAGGAAAGCCCTTGAGTCACAAACATTCGCCTCACGGCTGCTGCTTGTGCGCCGAGCGCCATTCGAATTCCCACTTCCCGCCTGCGCTGGGCAACCGTATAAGCAATCACGCCGTAAATGCCAATCACCCCCAGTAGCAGCGCCATTCCACCCGCGATAGCTAACATGATCAACGTGAACGAGGTCCGCGCCATGGAACGCCTGGCGATCTCCTGCAAAGTTTGCATCTCTGCCACCGGAAGGTTCGCGTTCACTGACCACACTGCCTTGCGCACCTGTTCCAAAAAAGCTGGTGCACCCGCGCGACTGTTGCGAATCGAGTAAGCGACGGCCCGCGTGCTAAATGGAACCGCTAGGGCCTGTGGGTAAGGGTTCAAACCCGTAGTCAGCCAATAGACCGTCGCCGGAGCAGGTTCCTGTACACTGACGCTTCTCACGTCTTCAACCACACCGATCACCTCGAACCAAGGCGAAAGATCGATCGGGCGCACGCGTTTGCCAATCGCATTCGCTGCCGAGCCCCACAGTTCCTTCGCAAGATTCTCCGATACCATCACCACAGGCCGCAGCTTGTACATGTCATTCCAGCTGAAATCCCTGCCCGCTACGAGTCGCGTGCCCTCGGTCCGGAAGAAGCCGGGTGAGACGTTAATATAGGTGCGCATCGCCGGACGGTAGCCTGCAGCGTAGCTTTGTCCTTCCTTGAGAATGCCGTCCCAATTCGGCGGAGTTTGATCCATAGGAAGGGCGCTCGCGAATCCGACCGACGTGACGCCAGGGATCGCGGCCAACTTGTCGGCGATGTCATTTTCCACACGCCCTAAGCGCGCAGATTCCGGAACCACCGCCGGAGGAATGAAGATTCTCAGCGTTTCGATTTCCTCGGCGTGCGCGAATCCAGGGTCCACGTGCCGAAGTTCCTGAAACGTACGGATCATCAAGCCCGAACTGATCAATAGAACCAGCGCTAGAGCGATCTGCATCACCACAAGCAGGTTACGCGCCCTGTGGCGCTCCCTGCTGATGCTTGCTCCGCGTCCGCCGCCACGCAGTGTGAGCGAGATTTTTGGTCCCGCGTACTTAAGCGCTGGAATTAAACCGAATAGAATCGCGGAAAGCATTGACACGGCGAGGGCGAACAAGAATGCTCGCGCATCCAGCGAAATTTCACTCAGACGAGGCAGGTTCGCTGGACCGATTCGCACGAGTAAGCGCAGTCCCGCATAGGCCATTCCCACACCCAACGCTGCTCCACCAGCGGCTAGCAACGCGCTCTCGAGCAGCAACTCACCTGCAATCCGAGCCGAGCAGGCTCCAAGAGCGGCCCGGACAGCGAGTTCCTGTTGCCTGCCCTCCACACGAACGAGCAACAGGTTCGCAACGTTGGCACACGCGATCAGCATCACCATGCCCAAGGTGCCCATCACCACCCATAAAACGCCTCCTATGTTGCCGGTCACTGTGGTCTTCAACGGACGGAGCGCGGGCGTGATCCGCCAGTCGCGGTAAACTTTCTCTGCCTGAGGTTCTCCCGAAGCTCCGTCAATTATGCTTGGCCAGGAGCGCAGCCAAACTGGGATCAGACGTGCAAGGTCGGCGTTGGCTTGACCTATCGTCGCTCCGGGCTTGAGTCGCGCAATCCCTGGGAAAGCGAAACCGGCGAGCATTTGCCTTTTGGGATCCCATTGGAGAGGAACGATCAATTCGGCTCCCAAGTCAGCAATTCGAAAGTTAGCTGGCATCACGCCGATGATTTCTCGCGGACGTCCATCGACTAAAATTTTCCGTCCCGAAACTGCCGGGTCCGCGCCAAAACGGCTCTGCCAATACCCATAGCTGAGAAGCGCCGCCTCTGGCGCTCCGGGAACTTGATCCGCCGGCGACAGAGCACGACCTAGAATCGGCTTCACTTGAAGAGCTTCCAGTGTGCCGTCGCTCACCGCCAAGATCCGGATTCTTTCTGGCGCGCCGCCCAATCCGGTGACCGTGCCAACGTCCGCACTCCATACGCCCATCGCCTCGAATGACCGGTTCTGTTCCGCATAGGTGAAGTACATCGACTTCGACAAACGAAGACCGCTTCCGGCAGTAACTAGAGAGCCCGCGCCGGGAGCTTCCTGGTGCAGATCGACCAGTTGTTCCGAGTCCGGATAAGCCAGTGGTTTGAGGAGGACACTGTTGACGACGCTGAACACTGCCGTATTGGCGCCGATGCCGACGGCTAGCGTTAGAACAGCGATAGCGGCGAAAGTAGGATGCTGGCGCAACGAGCGCAGTGTGAAGCGGGTGTGCCGCAGCACCGTATCGAACATTTCTAGCGTGTTCATCGTGTAAACTTCCTCACGAATGCGGGTCGTATTGCCGAGCTTACGCATAGCCGCCTCCCGGGCCAATTGGGGTTCCATGCCTCGCGCGACGTATTCTTCTGCGGTGATCTCCAGATACGATTCCAGCTCCTGACGCTGCTCCGCATCGGCCTCATCCCGCCTGAAGAAGCGCCGCCAGTTCATTTCTTCTCCTCTGCCGGATTCAGGATCAAGCCGATGGCCCGGACGAGTTGCTCCCAACGAGAGGCATGTGCCGCCAGTTGCTTTTTGCCTTCAGGGGTGAGCCGGTAATACTTGGCTTTGCGATTGTTTTCCGAAGTCCCCCAAAATGACGCGATCCAGCCGCGATTCTGCAGTCGATGCAAAGCTGGGTAAAGCGATCCGTGCTCCACCTGAAGCACGTCCTCGGAGCCTCGTTCGATCGCGTGCGCGACGGTCTGTCCATGTGCTGGGCCCAGCACAAGCGTACGCAGGATCAGCATGTCCAGGGTGCCCTGAACCATCTCAGACTGTAATGGCGATTCGCGTCTTGACATAACTCGTGTAGATGAACGACTAGAGCAATATACCACCATACGAGCGACAGCAAACAATAGTTCTCAATTGTCGAAACGTTTTTGAGCAGGAACTGCGGCCTGGCGGCTCCAGGGGCGAACGCCGCAATGTCGAAAGCGAGGCCGGTTCGCACTGATAGCCTTCTTGAAGGCGGTCGACACGTGTCAGCAGACCAGCACTCCGACCGATTCGCACCTGGGCAGGTACACGTTGAGCAACAGCATCGTCCCAGCTCGGCCTACGTGCCTCCATTAGACTAAGCACGACCCCTTCAGCAGGGAAATGGAACCTGCGAAATGGTCAAGCGTTTACCCTCCGAGTTGATCCTGGATCGTCGGCCACCCGTTAATTAGCCTGTCCAGTTTGCGCGTCGTTCGCCGGAACGCCGATGCCAGTCCTGACCGGACGATTACTCGTGAACAGGTACCGGAGGTCGCTAAAGTCAATCGCGCCGTGCGTGAGTAGGTTCAGCAGGTCAAGCGGGAGAACGTTATCGCGGAGCTGAAACAGACTTCTGATTCGTCTGCGGCCGAAGTTCCTGAGCACAGCAAAGACCGATATAAGACGTGGGCCTGAAAAGGCCATTATCAAAACTGGGCGGCGCGCCAAAATCATGTCTAGCACGAGCCCATCGCTCCATCGCGGCGCGGTCGAGGAGTTTCTCAACAGCATCCATGGTCTATTCGTTTGGGGTGATCCAGAACTCTTCGATCTCTTCGAGGGTCCGGTTTTTCGTTTCGGGCACAAAGCGCCAGGTAAAGAGCGCCTGGGCAAAGCACATACACGCCAGAAAGGCAAACGTGATGGTTTTGCCGATCTGATGAAATGCCAGTGGAAACAGCAGGACCACGAACGCGTTGGCGGTCCATTGTGTCAGGACCGGAACTGTCATGGCGGTGCCGCGCACAGCGTTGGGGAAGATTTCGGGCACCAGCGTCCAGAAGACGGGGCCGATGCAGGCGGCGAAGAAAGCAAGATAAGTCATCACCAGAACCGGCACCCAGGCGCCCTGGAAGCGTCCTGCGAGGGAAAGGAGTACGAGGGCAGCCAGCGTCGCGCCCATGAAGAGCGAGCCGCAGATGTAGAGAGGCTTGCGTCCCCAGCGGTCGATCATCCAGAACGAGGCGAGCGTAAATGTGAAATTCGTCAGTCCGACGAAGAAGGTTGCAAAGAGTGCGGCGTCAATGTGCCAGCCGGCTGCCTGAAAGATGGCAGGAGCGTAATCGATAACAGTGTTGATACCTGAGACGTGGATCAGGATGCCGAGAAAGAAGCTGACGATGACGGCCCGGCGGATACCCGGCCGCCAGAGATCACGCCAGGTGTGGGTACGGCCGGCGAGCGTCGCGCGGATGGCAACCAGTTCGCGCGCGGCTTCTTCCTCTCCAAGAATGCGTTCAAGCACCGCGCTTGCGGCTTCGTGCTTACCGCTCAGCGCGAGAAAACGCGGCGTCTCCGGCACGCGTGTCAGCAGTAGCAGAAACAGGAGCGCGGGTGCAACTCCAGTGACGAACATCCAGCGCCAGTTTGCGGGTCCGGCATTTCGCAGCCAGTAATTCGTCAGGTAGGAGAGCAGAATGCCGGTGACAATGGCCATCTGATAGAGAGCGCTCAGACGGCCGCGGCTGGTGGGCGGTGAAATTTCGGCGATGTAAATGGGCGACAGAATGGAAACGGCGCCGACGGCCAGGCCGCCCAGAAAGCGCATGGCTATAAAGAACGGGAAAGTGGGGGCGAGTCCGGTCAGGATGGATGTTACGGCAAAGAGTGCGGCTACCCAGAGCAGAATGCGTTTGCGGCCGTAACGGTCGGTGATTCTTCCGGCAGCGAGAGACCCCAGAACGCAGCCGAACAAAAGCGAGCTGAAGGCCCAGCCGAGATTGAGATCGTCAAGGCTGAAATGCTCTTTGAGGAACGGGCCCGCGCCGGTGATGATGGCGATATCGAAGCCGAAAAGCAGGCCGCCCAAAGCAGCCGTGCCGACGGCGGCAAACAGGAACGATGACGATGTCGCTTCGGTTTCGCGAAGCACGCTAGCGGATCACCTTGATTGTGCGCAGCATCAGGTCCTGCCGTTCGACACGCTGCGATTCCAGTTGCCCGAGTTTCTGGCGCTGGGCGGCCGCGAGCGGATCCTTCGTTCGTTCATACAGCGCTAGCAGGTCGCGATTGGCGAGATAGCTGTTGGGATCGAGACGGAGCGCCTGTTCGATCTCCTGGCGGGCGGCGGGGATATCGCCGAGATGCAGGCGCGCGAGTCCGAGTTCGGCGTGCGAGTCGGCATAGTTCGGTTCGGCGGCAATGGAAGCGGCGAGGTGGCGCGTGGCTGCGTTCCAGTCGCTTTCGGCTTTGGCAATGCGGCCGAGGATGTATTGCGCGCCGCCGGCTGTCTCTTTCCGCCCGGCGACGAGAGCCAGGTCTTTCTTGGCCGCTTCATAATCCTGGCTGGCGAATTCCGCGACGCCTAAGGCAAAGCGGGCGCGCGGATCGTCGGGACTGGCGGCAATCGCCTTTTTGAAGTATGGGATGGCTTGCCAGGCGGCGCGCCCCTGCAGCTCTACGGAGCCGCGAGCGTAGTTGTACCAGGGATTCGCGGGCGCAAGCTGCAGGGCACGGTCGAGCGACTTTTTCGCTTCGACGACGAGATTCAACTGGATGCAAACAACGCCGAAGAAGAAATGCACGCTGCCGTCGTTCGGTTTCAGGTCCCGCAACTGGGCGAGATAGCCGAGAGCACCTTGCAAGTCGTGTTGATCCTCGGCCTGATGAGCCAACGCCAGCAACGCTTTTTCGAGGTTGAGGCGGGCGCCTTCGAGACCGGGGCTGAAGCGCGCGGCGCGTTCGAAATCGCCGGCGGCGTCCTTGAGCTCATTGCGATTCGCATGAACGATGCCACGGAGATTGTAAAGCCCGCCGTTTTTCGGATCGTTTTCGAGCGCGGTTGAGACGTCGGCTTGGGCGCGGACGAGATCGCCCGCGCGGATCTCGTCCTGGATGTGCAAAATAACGCTTTCCGGCGTCGTACTCGCAGACAGCGCGATTGCGAGCAGCGGAAACAAGAGCATCAGAAGATGATCTTACCGCCTAGCTGCAGGTTGCGCGGCGCGGTGATGTTGCCGTTGAATGTGCCGAAGTTGGGACTTTGGATATCGGTTACGAATTGATTCAGGAACGAATGCGTGTTGAGGACGTTGAAGGCTTCGCCGCGAATCTGAATCGCCCAGCGCTCGCCGAAGCGGAAGTTTTTGATGATTCCGAAATCGAGATTGGTGAAGCCGAAGCCGCGTATGTTCGAAACCCTGGAACCATCGCCGTAGTAGAAATTGAAGCTGCTGACCGGTTGAAAGGATTGCACGTTGAAGAGCGGCAGATCGGGATTGAAACTGCCTTTGTCCTGTGCATAGGGACTTGCTCCTGGCAGCACGCTCGGAATGCAGGCGGCGGCGAACTGGTCGGGAACGTTGCAGTAGCTTGAACGAAATGCCAGCGGTTGGCCGGAGGTAGCGCGAAAGATTCCCGTTACCTGCCATCCGGCGACCAGGAAGTTCATGAGCGTTCCGCGCGAGTTGAGGAATGGCTTGCCGCGGCCGAAGGGCAACTCGTAGGCAGTCGAAAACAGGAAGCTGTTCGGTGTGTCCTGGATCGACAGCGCCTTTTGCCTGCGGCCCTCAAAGGGCGAGATGGCGTAAGTTGGTCCTTGCGTGGATTGTGAGTAGTCGGCGTCTGTCAACGTTTTCGAAAGCGTGTAGTTGGCGAGGAAATAGAGGCCGTTGGAGAAGCGTTTCTCGGCGGTCAACTGCAGAGCGTGATACGTCGAATTGCCGAGGCTCTCATTCTGGCCGTAAATATTGCCGCAGTATTGCGGATACGGCAACAACGCCTGTGCCACGGTCGGCGCGCAGCCCGTCATCTGCTCGACCCACCCGGCATATGGGATCGAGACGCCGTCGAGTGTAGTTTGACCGGGCACGAACTGGTCGTTGAGGCGGTTACCGAGCGAGAGCAGCGCGGGATTGAGGGCATTGAGTGCGTTGATCTGCGAAAGCAGCCGGGTACCCTTGTTGCCGACGTAAGCGGCAGTCAGCCGGACGTTGGAGCCGACCTGCCGCTCGATCGTAAAATTCCACTGCTGTGTATAAGGACGGCGATTGGCGTCGACAGGCCGGTAGTTGGGTGCATTCTGACCGTTTAAAAACGAGGAATCGAGAAAAGGCGGCTTGGAGAAATTTTGCGGCAGACCGTTTTGCAATAAGAAAGCGGGCTGGATGCCGCCGAGGGTGCTGTTGAAGGTGACGATCTCATTGAAACCGTCGGTCGCGATACCGCCGTTCCAGCCGGGATAGTAGGCTTGCTCGAAAAAGATGCCGTAACCGGCGCGCACCACAGTCTGCTGATCGAATGCATAAGCCAGACCGATACGCGGGCCGAATGCTTTGTAGTACGTTTTTTCGGGGGCATCGGCGCCGTAACTGGCTGCGCCATATCCTTTACCAGCGAATGCGAGCCGGCCCAGGCGATCGCCCGCGCCTGGATTCGGACCGGTCGGATCGAAGAACGAAGTCTTATCGTTTTCCTCGACGGAGGGAGTAAACACGTCCCAGCGCAGCCCGAGCGTGACGCTTAGTTTCTGACTGGCTTTCCAGGTATCGCCCGCAAAGAAACCATACGCTTTCGCCACCGGATTGAACGACGGCAGCGAATAGAAGCCGGCGGAGGCGGAACCGACCTCGCCGAGCAGAAAGCTGGCCATGGCGTTGCCGCTCGTAATGCCGACTAGGCCGGTGTTGGCATTGGTGAAGTTGAATGTGCCGGAGGCGTTGACGCGCTGCGTGGTGGGATAAGCGAGACTTCGATACTCGCCGCCGAAGTGCAGCGTGTGACGGCCTTTGACGAACGTGAGCGTGTCGGTGTAGACGTAAGTGGGACGCGTGCTGAGCAGATCGGCGTTGCCGCCATACGAACTGAAGTTATCGAAATTCACGCGCGGCACGTGGGTATGGCTGTAGACGCCGGCAATCTGCGGGAGCTGATCGACACAGCAATCGCTCGCGTTGTACTGGGCGGTGCGCAGGTCCAGGTATCCCCAGGCGAAGTGATTGACCAGCCGCGGCGAAAAAATGTGGTCGTAATTGACGCGCACGATGTGGCTGTAATTGGGGATGCGCGTGTTGTTGGTATCAATAACAGCGGGGAAGGCGCTCTGGGTATAAGGCAGGGTGCCGCGGTAATGATAGGTGCCGAAGAAGTGGTCGTTATTGCCGATGTATTCATCGCCGCGTACATCCCACTGGTTTGTGTTGGCGTTCAACGAACTGGCGAGGCCGTTCGGCGAGATGTAATTGTTGGCGAGGCCGGGGCGGTTGGGCTCGGGGACATATTGCATCCACTGCGGCGCGAGCGAGGCGGCCAGACGAGGATCACTCGGACAGATGACGTTCGGATGCTGGCCGTCGCAGCCCATGAACTGCTGGCGCAGGTAGGGAAGATTGTTGGCGCCTGTCGGCAGGTTGGGGTTGTAGTTCGGATTCACTCGTGTGGTCGCGGGATCGTAGACGGGATTCGGCCATTCGCTGAAATCGCCATTGCGCATCTTGAGAGTTGGAACGGTGAGCACGGGCTGGGTGGTTGCGCCGACCGAGCGGTACTGCTCGTAGTTCACGAAATAGTAGGTCTTGTTGAGATGCGTCCACAGCCACGGAATGTGAGCGGGTCCCCCAATATAGCCGCCGTAGTCGTTTTCAAGGTCGCGCGGCGTACTCGAAGATCCCCACGGGCGTGCGTTGAAGAAATTATTGCGCTGAAACTCATAGGCGCCGCCATGTATGGTGTTGGTCCCTTCCTTCGTGCTGGCCACGATGACGGCAGCGCCAGATGCACCATATTGCACGTCGTAGTTCGAGGTCAGGACGCTGATCTCGCCGACGGCTTCGGGAGAAATCGGGAAGTCCGCCTGGATGGCCGTCATGCCGCTCTGGCTGAGCAGACCTTCCTGCATGGTGATACCGTCGAGGGTCGCTTCGTCCGATCGTTCCTGGCCGCCGTTGAAGCGCGCGGTGGCCGAACTCGAGGGCGCGTTGCCCAGATTGACGCCTGGCAGAAGGGTCACAAAGCTCGCCGCTGAACGCTGGCCTCCGGCAACTTGCAAGGGCAATGCCAGAATCTGCTGTTTGGCAATCGTGCCCTTCACCTCGCCGTTTTCGAAATTCAGAGGAGAAGCGTCGGCGGTGACCTCGACGGTCTGCGAGGCGGCGCCGAGCTGCAAGGGAACTGTCAATGTGACGTTGTCGTTCAGGTGAACGATGATGCCGGATTGCACGAAGTCTTTAAAGCCTTTGGCGGACACTTTGAGCTGATAGGTGCCTTGCGGCAGGTTTGGAAAGGAAAACAGGCCGTCCGTTCCGCTGTGCGCCGTCGAAACTTTCGATGTATCGGTGGCGGTAAGGGTCAACTCCGCGCCTGGGACCTGCGCCCCGGAAGCATCGGCAACCGAGCCGCTGATCGAGGCATTGGAGCTTTGCGCGCTGAGCGTGCGCGACACGAACAAGAGAGCGGCGAGGGTAAGAGCGGCCGAGAAGCGACGGAGCATAGTTTCGTCTCCTTGGATGATTTGAGAGGATTATACGTCATGACGTTATGCTGTCAAGTAAAAAGTGCAGAACGACTCTTGACACCTTACGGCAATGGTCTAAACTACTCTCGTGCCTCCCAACGCTCCACGAGCGCGCACCAGGAGTAAAGATAAACATCATGATGTCTTGACCGGGAAGACGTTCGGTCCGGCTGATGTGCCTCTCTATGTACGCGTCCGGGAACACCTGCGCAACACTCTGCTCGACGTCAAACCGGGTGAAGTGCTTCCGGCTGAGCCGGTACTCTGCCAGCGCTTCCGGGTGAGCCGCATCACCCTGCGCAAGGCCATTGACGAGCTGGTTAGTGAAGGTCTACTCATCCGGCGGCAGGGGCGCGGTACCTTTCGCGCGATTCCCAAGCTGATTCACGAATTGAATTCGATTACGAGCTGGACGGAACAACTCAAAGTACTCGGCTATACGCCGCGCACGGCTGAGCGCTCGATCGAAGAGGTAAAAGCGCCGCGCCCGATCGCCGCCATGTTGCAGATTGCGGCGAATCAGCCGGTCACCATACTTCGCCGGTTGCGGCTGGCCGACAGCGAGCCGATTACACACATGGTGAACTATCTTCCGAGCAACCTGGTACCCGGATTTGCGGAAGCGATGCACAATGCCGAATCGCTCTACCAGGTGCTGGCGGAGCGTTACGGACTTGTGGCGACGCACGCCATCGATACCGTGACCTCGCGCGCCGCAACCGATATGGAAAGCGACCGGCTGCGGCTCGAGCCGTGGGCGCCGGTGCTGGCTGTTACGCGCACGGCATATCTGGAAGGGGGCAAACCGTTCGAAGTTTCGGTTGCCATTTCGCGCGGGGACCGGTTCGAGTACCGAGTGAAGCTGTTTCGCGGGCAGGCGGGAGCGCTTTGATGGCGTTTGCGCGCACCGTGCTGGGCGATGTCGATGTTACCGAGCTGGGAAGAACGGACGCGCATGAACATCTTGCTATTCGAAACGGCTTGATTGTTGCTCAGCACCCGGATTACAAACTCGACGACCCCTCGCGCGGCGTCATCGAAGCTCGAAGTTTCCGCGAGGCCGGAGGCAGCACGATTGTCGAAGCATCGCCGTGCGGCGTAGGACGGGACCCGGAAGCACTTATCCAAATCGCGCGCGAAGCGCACATTCATGTCATCGCGAGCACCGGCTTTCACAAAGAGAGCTATTATCTCGATTCGCACTGGCGATTTCGTTATTCGGCTGAACAGATTGCCGCGCTTTGGAAGGATGAAATCGAGCTTGGCATGGAGCAATCCGGCTACGAAGGGCCGCTGGTTGAGCGATCAAGAGCGCGCGCCGGCATTATCAAAGTTGCGACCGATTACCAGTATGTTTCTGCCAATGCCGAACGCGCCATCGAGGCCGCCGGTCTTGCGCATCGTGCGACCGGCGCCCCGGTTCTCACGCATAGCGAGCTGGGTACGATGATGGCGCAGCAGGTGCGTCTGCTTGAGGCGCACGGCGTGAAGCCCGAGCACGTGGTGGTATCGCACGCCGACCGCAACCCTGACTGGTTTGTGCATCGCGATGTTGCGCAAACCGGCGCTTTTCTCGAATACGATTGTCCCGGACGTATCAAGTATTTTCCGGAATCAACCATTGTGGGGCTGATCCGGCGCATGTTCGAGCTCGGTTTGGGACCACATATTCTGCTCGGGGGGGACAACGCGCGCCGCAGCTACTGGAAGGCTTATGGAGGCGGCCCGGGACTTGCTTATGTACGTGCTTCGTTCATTCCGCGCTTGCTGGCCGAAGGTTTCTCGCAACAGGAGGTGAATCAGATCGAAATCCAGAATGCGGCGCGAGCGTTTGCGTTTCGTGATTGCGGGAATGGCCGATGAAGCGCTTCGTGCTGGGAATCGATGTCGGCACCAGCAGCGTGAAATGCGTTGCTGCGCCGCTCGATGGCGGAAAGCTCCGCAACGCAGATGCCGCGTACTCGCATAGCACACCACATCCGGGCTGGGCGGAACAGGATCCGCAAACGTGGTGGGATGCGGCCGGGCAATGCGTACGTGCGTTGCTGACCGAACAACCGGAAGTACGCGACGAGCTGGCGGCTGTTGCTGTGTGTGGGCAAGGTGCGGCGGCGGTGCTGCTCGATCGCGAATTCCGTCCCACCCGACCCGCGATTCTGTGGATGGATGCGCGTTCCGCCCCCCAGGCGCGTGTACTGATGGAGGCCGCGGGCGAGGAGATCACGCACGGCAGCGGAAAGCGTCCCGCCGCCTATAACGTTGAACCCAAATTGCTCTGGGTATCCGAACATGAACCAAACGTGTGGCGAAGAACCGCGCACGTCCTGACGACCACTTCATACATTACGTACCGGCTGACCGGGAGGGCGATAATGAACCGCTCGGATGCCGGGATTCTGCTGAGCTTCGATTTGCGCGAGCGTAACTGGTCGCCGTTGCTGCAACAACAGATGGGTATCCCGACGGGCTGCTATCCGCCAGTTGCCGGTTGCGAGGAAATCATTGGCGAGATTGGCTCGGAAGCGGCCGCCATGACAGGCATACCGGCTGGAACGCCCGTACTGGCGGGCGGAGAAGACACGAGCGCGGCGGCATTGGCAGCGGGCGTTGACTCACCCGGTTCGGCCATTCTTTCGCTCGGCACGGCGGGGACGATTTACAGCGCCTCTCCCCAAGTCGCCACGCATCCACGCCTGCTGGCCTTTCCTCATGTTCTTCCCGATTTGACGTTGATTGGCGGATCCACCATTTGCGGCGGCAGCGGTTTGACCTGGATGGCTAAGCTGCTCGGCGGCGGTCAGCACGCGCGCAATCTCCCCGAACTGGCGCATGCGGCGGACACGCTATCGGAAGCAGGAAGCCGGCTTGTCTTTCTTCCTTATCTTTCGGGCGAGTTGCAACCGGTGAACGATGGTTTCGCGCGCGGCGTCTTCTTCGGCGCAGATTTCTCTACCACGCCCGAAGAAATGATGGCCGCGGTGATGCAGGGGTCCGCCTTTGCATTCGCGCACAATCTGAAATTCACTCGCGAAGTGTTTCGTGGTCCGGAGCGACTGGTTGCGGCGGGCGCACCCTCGCGAAACCGGCCGTTCATGCAGACGGTTGCGGACGCGACTGGTCTACCCGTCGCTGTATTAGCGGAAGGCGGCGGCGCTGCGCTGGGAGCGGCGTTGCTTGCGGCGCGTGCGGTCGCTGGTCCAGCCGCAACGCACGAATTATCGCAAGCCTGGCGCAGCATCGAGTATCGCGTCACACCGCGCGAGGCGCGGCGTGCACGGATGGCGGAACTGTTCGATATCTACCAAGAGCTATATCGGCGGCTGGAAGACCTGTTTCCCCGTTTGCAGCCCTCGAGTGCTGCTTTGTGCCAGGAGGCGGGCTGACGATGTATCAAATACAGAAATCGGTGCCCGTATTGGCGCGCGTGGATGTGCTGGTGGTCGGTTCGGGTTCGGCGGGATCGACGGCCGCCATCTCCGCCGCCCGCACACTTGGCGGAGACGGTTCGGTCATGCTGGTTGAGCGCTACGGTTTCGCCGGCGGCACCAGCACAGCGGTGCTGGACACGTTTTACGGATTCTACACACCCGGAGAGCAAGCGAAGAAAATCGTCGGCGGCGTGCCGGATGACGTGGTCGCAAGACTGCGCGTGTTGGATATGGTGATAGAACGCCCGAATACGTTTGGCGCGGGTACGGGCGTCACTTATAATCCGGAATTTCTCAAAATCGCCTGGGAGCAGCTTGCGCTCGAAGCAGGAGTACGGATTCTGTTCCATACGTTTGTCGTCGACGTGTTCCAGGAACGCGAGCGGATCACGGGAGTGCTCGTCGCGAACAAACGCGGCTTGGGGGCGATCACGGCGGCAGTGGTAGTGGATGCCTCGGGCGACGCGGACGTGTGCGCGCGGGCAGGCGCCCCATTCGAGTTAGCCGGGGAATTCGAACCTGGCCAAACGCTAACCACAACGTTTCGCCTGGCGAACGTGGATGCAGCTCGCGCCAAGGCATTCGGGCGGCCTGCTCTGGTGGCAGCGCTCAAGGAAGCGGCGGATTCGGGGCAATACCGCCTTCCGCGGCGCGAAGGCAGCATTCATATCACTCCCATCGAAGGTGTAATGGCGACAATCATGACGCGTGTTGCTGATGTGGACGGAACCGATCCGGAAGCCCTTTCGAAAGCCGAGACCGAAGGCCGCGCGCAAGCAATCGAGTATGAACGTTTCCTGCGCGATCGCGTGCCGGGCTATGAACGTGCCCGCATCGTTGCTCTATCAACCCAAATCGGCGTGCGGGAAACCCGTCGTGTGTATGGAGACTATCGTCTGACTCGGGCGGATGTGCTGGGTGCGGCCAAGTTTCCCGATGCGATCGGTTTATGCGGAGCCCCGATTGAGGATCATCACGCCGCCCAGGACACACGTTGGGCCTATTTGCCTGAGGGAGAAACGGTGGACATTCCGTACCGCTCGCTCATACCGGAGAAAGTAGAGGGCCTGCTTGTGGCCGGGCGATGTTTTTCCGCGACACATGATGCCCATGCGTCGGTACGGAGCATGGCGCAATGTATGGCGATGGGGCAAGCCGCGGGAACTGCTGCAGCGTTGGCATTTAGAAGTCGAAAGACGCCGCGCGAGATCGCATCCGGCAGCCTGCAGGATCGCCTGCGTGCCATGGGCGCAGTGCTTGAAACGCCCTCCCCGGAAGCAGCCGCGGCCAGGAGCACGGAATGAGCGACGGGCCGCTGCGCTTTCCGGCAATTGCGCACGAGATCATCGCGAAGATCGAACAGACACAGGCCGACGCGCTGCGCGAAACAGCCGATCTTTACGCACGCACCATTGCCAACGATGGGCTGGTCCATCTTTGGGGCGGCGGGCACTCGGCTTTGGGTGTGCTCGAGACCTTTCCGCGCATCGGCAGCATGGTGGGATTCCATCCGCTCGTCGAGCTTCCGATTACTTACTACAGCAACGTAGTCGGTGTCTCTGGTTTGCGACAGGCGTTGTTTCTCGAGCGCGTTTCCGGATATGCCGAAACGATTCTGGAAAATTTCACGTTCGGCGCGCAGGATTGCATGTGCGTCATTTCGTCGACCGGTATCAACAGCGTGGCCATCGAGATCGCGCTGGGAGCGAAGAAGCGCGGGCTGCCGGTGGTTGCCATTACGTCGGCGGCGCATCAGGGGGCCACCGTTTCACGGCATGCATCCGGTAAGCGTCTGATCGAAGTGGCGGATATCGTGATCGACAACTGCACGCCGCCGGGTGACGCTTCCATTCAAGTCGAAGGCTGCGATTATCCGACGTCCTCGACTTCGAACCTGGCGGTGATCACGATCGTTCAGACGCTAAACGCGCTTGTCGCGGAACGTTTGGTTGAACTGGGCGTGAAGCCGCTGATCCTGGGGAGTCCACATTTTGTCGCAAACGACGAGGAAGCGAAGCGGAACCTGGAAGAGTATTACCGCGAGTTCCGCCGCCGCACCCGCAGGCTCTAAACGGCTCGCAGGGAAGACGGCAATCATCACGGGCGCGGGGGCGGGCATCGGCGCTGCAATTACGCGAGCATTTGCGCGCGAGGGAGCGAACCTGGTGCTCAATGATATCGATCGTTCCAGGGCCAATGAATCCGCCGCAGCCGCCGAGCAGTACGGAGTTCGAGCGCTTGTCATAGCAGGCGATGCCGGGCGCGCGTCAGTTGCCAGACGAATGGCGGAGAGCGGCAAAAGAGTCTTTGGCGCCGTACAGATTCTCGTTAACAATGCGGGCGTCTCGGGCAGTTCGCTCGGCGACAATACGGTCACAACCGCCAGGCCGGGGGCCTGGGAAGCCGTTCTGAAAGCAAACCTCGGTCCGGTATTCGAATGCAGCCGTTTCGCCATCCCTCTGCTGATCAAAGCGGGCGGAGGCGCGGTAGTCAACATCTCGTCCGTTCTCGCACTGACGGGTTCCGCCGAGTTCTTTCGTTCGCACGGTTATATCGCAAGCAAAGGAGCCATTGTGAGCCTGACACGCGCCATGGCTGCCGCCTATGCAGAGAACAACATACGGGTGAACGCGCTTTGCCCTGGCCTGATTGCAACCGGCATGGCCGAACGCGCACGCGGGCGATCCGATCTCATGACGTATGTGGCGCAGAAACAAAAGCTGCTGCGCGGAATGGGTTCGGCTGAAGCGGTTGCACAGGGCGTTCTGTTTCTCGCCTCGGACGAAGCGGCGGAGATTACGGGCGTGATTTTGCCGATAGATGGCGGCTGGACGAGCGGCTATTGAGTTCCGACCGAATTTCAACGAGGAGACAACGATGACAAAGAACCTGACGCGCCGCGAGTTTGCACAGATCTCCGCTGCCGCCGCGCTCGCCATGCACAGCATGAAAGCGCAATCTGCAGCACAGCCGCCCGAGGTCCGGGAACAAGGCGGCCACCTGCAAGTACAAGGCGCGAAGTATAGCTGGGAATACAGTAAAGAAAACGATACGTTCCGGCTGCTCGATTCCAAGAGACGGGTCATGACGTCGGGACGATTGCAGCCGGCAGTTGTGATTGCACGCGGCGATGCGGCACATTCTTTTTCGCCCGGCCGTTTCCGTCAATGGCAGATCGAGCCGGGCAAAGTCACGTTTGAATACGAAGGCGTAAACGGCGAAGCCACCGCCACACTCAGCTGGCGTTTCGAAGCCGAACAAGCGTGGCTCGAACCGGTCAGTTACACTTCGCCCGAGACCGATGATGTGGTTAGCCTGCGCTATTTTGCCGAGGCGAACGGCGGCGCTGGGGAGCCGGTGCTCGCCTCCACATACTTCGTTGTGCCCGGAATCAGTGAAGGCTCCTCGATCAGCCCGATTGTCCGAGATATCGTTCACATGGACGAAACTCTCTGGCTCGGGCGCGGCAGCGCGGTTCCCGGCCTGCTTCAGCAATGGGGGCTGCCCGTGCATTTCTTCTGCGGTTTCAGCATTCCGGAACCGGCAGGCGGCGCGAACGCGTACAGCAGCGGACTTTCCGACACGTTTCTCTGCGGTTTGGCGGAGCTGCCGGACGGCGATTTCTTCATCGATCTCAAACAGGGAAAGAGCAGCCCCTGGATGGATTACCGAAGCGATCTCTGGAAACACATGCGCACACCCGGCAAGCTGACGCTCGGCGCGCGCTTGCTTTGGGTATTCGGCGAAAACTATTACGATGCCATCGGCCGCTACTACGCGGCTCTCATGACTGCCGGAATCATTCACAGAAAAGCGGACTCGCCGGAACGAACGGCTGTCGCGTTGACGCCGCAATTTTGCACGTGGGGGACACAGGTTTCGCAGCGTAGGCAAGGCGGGAAACTCGATGAAGCATTTTTGCGTGGGGTCTATGGCGAGCTCAAGGCATCGGGGATGAAAGCCGGGATGTTCTCGATCGATGATAAATGGGAAGGTACCTACGGGAAGCTCGAACACGACGCGGAGCGCTTTCCTCATTTTGAACAATTCCTCGACGAAGTGCGCGCCGACGGCCGCCGCATTGGCATCTGGGCCGCTCTTATGCGCTGCGAACGCCCCGCCGATCTTGGCTTAACCGAAGACCACGTTTTGAAACAGCCGGACGGCAAGCCGTTTATAGCGAGCGAGCACCCGAAATATTTCATTCTCGATTTCACGCAGCCGGAGGTAGCGAAGGTGCTGAGCGAAATCGCCAAGAAATTTGTGCGGCGCTATCGTCCCGACCTGGTGAAATTCGATTTCGGCTATGAGCTGCCACCGGTCGCCAAAGCCGGTCCTAAAGATAAGCAATGGGCAGGCGAGCGACTGATGTGGAAGGGCCTGGATGTCGTGATCCGTGCCATGCGCGAAGAGAAGCCTGACATTGTGGTCATGTATTACCAGCTATCCCCGTTCTTCATTGACTATTTCGACCTGCACAGCCCCGACGATCTATTCCTGGCCTCGGGCGAATATGACCTGGAAGCAAACCGGCGCTTCTTCTTCAGCAGCCTGTTGGGACGCCTCGGTGTCCCTACGTACGGCTCTACCGGCTACGATTGGGCAAGCGCTCCGGAAATCTGGTTCGATTCGGCCGCCATCGGAACACTCGGCTCGCTGAACGACTTTCGCGCGGACGAGCAGGGCGAAGGGGTGAAAGTAGACAGAATCGCACGTTACAACGGCCTCACGAACACTCTACGAACTGCTGCGACGTTCGATATTGTTCCGATCGGAGTGGAATACGAGGCGCCTTCGCGCGGCGCGCACGCCCGCTCCTGGGCACGCCTGGAAAAGGGAGAGCTGGTGCTGCTCGCGCTGCGGCCGGTACACGTGAGCGAGATCAATCCGCTGGCAGAAAAAACTCCGCCGAAGATCGCGCATGCTGTCAGGGCCGATGTGCCGGTTGTGGTTTCGGCGAAAGGCGACGGAGACTTGTCCAGCGGTTCGAAGCTGGCCGTTGTTCCCTACGCCAACGGCACGGTTTCCATTTTCAGGAGCTCAGGGACACGCGCTCGCATCCGGCATCACTATTTCAACGGAAAGCTTTCCGAGAGCGATGCGAGCGTTAAGGAACAGTATCTTACGCTTTCGATCGACAGGAAAGATGGAACCGGTACGCCGCTCGAATGGATTGAAATCCAGTTCATTTGAGCCGCTCCCGGCGATGGACGTCCCTCTCCGGGAGACTTGTATCTGCATGCTAACCTTGAGCTTCTTGCTGCATTATGGCTGACCGGAAGCTTCAAATTGTGCCGATTGGCGGCCTGGGCGAGTTCGGCATGAACTCGATGGCGCTGCGGTACGGCGACGACATCGTGGTGATCGATGCCGGGATGATGTTCCCCGAGTCCGAGCTGCTTGGGGTGGACATCGTCACACCCGATTTCAGCTATCTCGAGCAGCATGCATCCATGGTTCGCGGTCTTGTTCTGACGCATGGCCACGAGGATCATATCGGCGGGGTTCCGTTTCTGCTTTCGCAATTGAACCTGCCCGTTTACGGAACGGAATTCACGCTGGGATTGGTCGAAAGGCGGCTTGATGAACACGAGATGCTCGATCAGGCACGTCTGCATCCGATAAAGCCGGGCGATCGCATCACGCTTGGTCCATTCGAGATTGAGTTCATTCGTGTCACGCACTCTATTGTGAGCGCGGTCGCGCTAGCTGTTACGACTCCGCTCGGCGTCGTCATTCACACCGGCGATTTCAAAGTCGATCCGACGCCGACCGATAATGAGCTCTTTGACCTGCACACGCTGGCCGATTACGGGAAGCGCGGCGTGCTCCTGCTCCTCTCCGATTCGACCAACGTGGACCGGCCAGGCTATACCGAAAGCGAACGCGCGGTGGGTCCCCGGCTGGAGGATCTGTTCGTGCGCAGCGACCGCCGGCTGATCATTTCCTGTTTCAGCAGCTCGATTCACCGCCTGCAGCAAATTCTTGACTTTGCAGCGGAATACGGAAGAAAAGTTGCGTTTCTCGGCCGCAGCATGTTGAACGTAACGGAGATCGCGCACAACCTCGGTCTGCTTTCCATTCCGGATTCGACATTACTTCGCCCGCAGGACATTATGCAGATGCCTCCGGAAAAAGTGGCTGTGATTGTCTCGGGGACGCAAGGCGAGCCGATGTCGGCGTTGTCCCGGGTAGCGGTGGATAACCATCGCCATCTGAAGCTCGAGCGTGGCGACACGGTTGCCTTGAGCGCGCGCATCATTCCCGGCAACGAGAAGGCGATCGGCCGGATGATGAACCACATCGCGCGGCGCGGTGCGAATCTCGTCTATGGAACCATGAAGCCGCCCATTCATGTATCGGGACATGCCAGCGAAGAGGAACTGAAACTGGTGCTCAACCTGGTGCGGCCGCGCTACTTTGTTCCGATTCACGGCGAGTATCGCCAGCTTTCGAAGCACGCTTCGCTCGCGCAGCATCTTCGCTCGGCCGGATTAGAAAATACTTTTGTTCTGGAAACAGGCGAGACGCTGGAAATCGATGGCTTGGGCGCCCGCCGGGGAGAAAAGATTTCGGTTGGCCGTGTCTGTATCGATTCCGGCTCGCTCGATGATGTCGTGGAAGACATTATCATTCGCGACCGCCGCCATCTTTCCGAGGACGGTTTCGTGCTGCCTATCATCGCCATCAACAAAAACACGGGCCGGAGCGAGGGGTTGCCTGAAATCGTGAGCCGCGGGTTCGTTTCGGGCGACAATTCGGCGATTCTGCAGGAAGCCCGCGGAGTAGTGGCGCGTACTCTAGAAAGCTCCAGCGCGGAGGAGCGCGGCGACTGGGGCGTCATGCAGGAGAAGATCCGGACAGACCTGAAACGCTTTCTGAACAAGGAGACGCAGAGGCGTCCCCTGATCATGCCGGTCATTCTGGAAATCTAGTTTCGCTTAATCTGCTATAGAATAGACCTCGTACTATCTCTTAGGGAGGGTTACCAAATGAAAAAGCTGGCTTTGGGCAGTTTCCTGACCGTTTCAATCTTTTCGCTTGCTGCTGCGGCCGATCAGGTTAGCGGCTACATCTCGGACGCGCACTGCGGCGCGAAGCATCATTCCGTCAGCGCTGCGAATACGAAGTGCGTAAAGGATATGTGCATCAATGGAGGCGCAGATCCCGTACTGGTGAGCGAAGGGAAGGTTACGAAGTTCGACGACGCGTCGAAGGAAAAGGCCAAGGCGTTCGCAGGTAAAAACGTCAGTATTGACGGATCGATGGAAGGGGACACCCTGAAGATCAATACCATCGACGAAGCCAAGTAACCGCGTCCCGCGGCGTAAACGCGGGCCGCTAGTGTTGAAATTCGAGGTTCAGCTTGCCTGCTGGACCTCGATATAACACGGCAAGATTTTTCAGCTTGTGCTTACCATCCAGCGGAAAGTACAAGTAGCCGCTGACTTCATCTTTGGCATCCGCCGTGGGGAATTGTTTCGCTTTTAAGACTTCGAGCAGGGTTTGATTGCCCTGATTCTTCGAATCCATTTTGGTATCGAGAGTTTTTGGCGTCGGATTTCCGGGAGAGCTCCCTCCGCCGCCGCCACCGATGACCATGCCGCCCATACCGATAGACGAGCCGGTTCTTTTCACCGTGTCGGCCTTGCTCGTCAGAACCATAGCGCCGTTACCGGCAAGCTGTTCCGGCTCGAACGGTTTGGAACGTTCTCCGTCGTCGTGCGCGAGCAAGATGAAATCGTCCGGACTGACCTGGACCGGCTGATCCGTCTTGGGCGTGACTCTCACCTCCAGCAATGCGATACCTTTGCCGGGGTCGGCGCCGAGCTTTTGTGTGATCTCGTCTTCGGAGAGCACAATGGTGGCGACGATGTCCACCTGATCGTTGCCGGCGCTGGTAGTGGGAGATACAACCTTCTTAGAGGCGAAAACTGTACTCACCCCTGCAAGCACCAATCCAAGACTGATAAGAAAACGCATCGACGGCCACTTCTCTTTACGAAAATATCATTTCTCATGCGATGGACATGAATGAGAAGATACAGATGGTGGCCGCGCGGAAGAGTTTTCGCAAAAAACCGCATTTTCTGATCAAATCGAACCGGCCCGGCTGGTTAACTCTGGCGGTCTCGCCGGCACTCGAATCGAAGGATCAGATTACGGAGTGCTTTCGACCGCACTTGAACGGCCTTCCAAGGGAGCTTATCGAAAACCTGCTGCTGGCGGTTGATGAGCTTGTCTCGAACGCCATGGAACACGGGTGCGGCCTGGAACCGGACCGGTGTGTGGACGTGTCACTCATCAGGACGGATCGGCTAGTCCTCATTTATGTGCGAGACGACGGCGAGGGCTTTTCGATCGGAACCGTCGGGCACGCTGCCGTAAATAATCCGCCGGATGATCCGCTCCGCCACACGGAATTGCGTTCGGAGATGGGCCTGCGCCCGGGCGGCTTCGGCATCATGCTGGCGAAAAAAGTAGCAGACGAGCTCTTATACAACCAGCACGGCAATGCCGTGCTACTGATCAAGTATCTCGATTCAAAAGGATGAGCCCGCGGCCTTGAGCGAGGCGAAGATACAAAAGGATGAGCCCGCGGTCTTGAGCGAGGCGAAGATTCAAACTCCGGGCTTTTTCAGGTGCGCATCGAAGAAGTTTGCCATGGCCTGATAGAACGACTTCTTGTACGGCCCGGTTATCGCGTGCGTCTTCTGCGGAAAGATCTGCATGAGAAATGGCTTTCCGGCATGCTCCAATGCGCTGGCCATTTGCATGGTGTTTTGAAAGAGCACATTGTCGTCTTCCAGATTGTGAATGATGAGCAGCTTGCCCTGCAATCGCCCGGCATTTTTCACGTTGGAACTCGCCTCATAAGCGGCCACATTCTGATCCGGCAAACCCATGTAGCGCTCTGTATAGATCGTGTCATAGTTATGCCAGTCAGTTACTGGAGCACCGGCCACGCCTACTTTGAAAACATCCGGCGCAAAGAGCAGCGAGCGGATCGTCATATAGCCGCCATAGCTGAAGCCTGCGATGCCAACGCGTTCCGGATCGACAAATCCCATGGCAATCAGGTGCTCGACACCAAACCGTTGATCGGCGACTTCCTGCTTTCCGAGATTCCGATATAGCGGCGCTTCGAACGCCAGCCCACGGCCTTTTGAGCCGCGGTTATCTAATTGCCAGACGACGTAGCCGTTGTGGGCGAGCACCTGTTCCCAACTCGGTCCATACCAGCGATTACGAACTGCTTGTACGCCAGGTCCGCCATAAACGGAAACAATCAACGGGTACTTCGTTCCCGCCTGAAACCGGGCCGGTTTAATCAGCCGCCCGTAGAGTATCGTGCCATCCTGCGTTTTCACCGGCAGAATTTCTTCCGGCAGCAATGAGTACTCATTCTGCGAGGCGCGGATGAGGGCAGGTTTTTCCTCCGTTGCGCCTTCCAGGATCGTCTTCTCCGGTTTGTCAAGGCTCGAAAACGCATCGACAAAATAACTGCCCTGCTCGTTCATGTGCACCTGGTGGGTACCCGGTTCACGCGTGATGCGCGCCTGGTCTTTACCTTCGAGTGCAATGCTATAAAGCTGCGTTTCAAGAGGGCTTGTTTCTGACGACGTGTAATAAACACGGCCGCGCTTTTCATCGATGGCAGCAATCGCGCCGATCTCCCAATCGCCATTCGTTAACTCGCCGAGTAATTCGCCATTGTTTGCGTAGCGATAGATATGCCGAAAGCCGCTGCGCTCACTGGTCCAAAGAAATTCGGCGCGCGATTTAAGAAAGAAGAGGTTATCGGCAACATTGATCCATGTTTTGGATTGTTCGTGCAGCACTGTATGAGTTGCGCCGGTTTTAGCGTCGCAAAACAGCAGGTCTAACTTGTCCTGAATCCTGTTGAAACGCTCGACCGCCAGCTGCGAAGAATCCGGCAGCCATATAACGCGCGCGAGGAGCGCATTCGCTGTGCTGCCTAGCTTCATCCATTGCGTTGCGCCGTCAGCAAGCGAGATGACGCCCAGCTTCACTTCTGCATTGGGCGTGCCCGCCTGCGGATAACGTTCCGGTTCGCTCAAGGCGCGTTCGCGTGTCAAATCGACCTGTGGATAGACAAACTCGTGAGCAACATCGAATTGGAAAAACGCGATCGATCGTGAATCGGGCGACCACCAGACGGCGGTGCCTAAATCCAACTCTTCCGGATATACCCAATCCAGTTCGCCGTTAAGCAGCGTCGGTGTGCCGCTGTTTGTGAGCTGCCGCGTTTTGCGTGTTGCAAGATTGAGAACGTACAGATTCGCCTTCCAGCGGTACAGAATGTTTTTGCCGTCGGGCGAGAGATGCGGGTCTTCCTCGGCAATATCTGTCTTTGTAAGCTGCTCAAAATTGCCCTTCGGATGCACGATGAAGAGATCGCCGTTGGCAGCAGCAAGAACATTTTTGCTGTTCGGGAACCATTGGTAGGAGCTCGAAGAGACGCGCCGGTTTTGCCAGCCGAACTCTCGCGGCCGCAACGGCGGCTTCGCTGCTTTATCGAGCGCTTCCGGACGGAACCATTCCTGCGACTTGTGTCCGGCAATCTGGTAAAGATTGAGCGCACCATCCTGTTCGTAGAAAAACGATTGCCCATCCGGCGCCCAGGTCGGCGTAATTGCTTCGGGCTGGCGGTAGGAGATGAAATCGTCGAAAGTGAGGTTTTTTTTGCTGCTCTCTTGAGCGAATGCCAGAACCGCGCCACCTATGAGCAGAAGGAAAAGTCGCAAACGAATGTGCACTCTTCGAGTGTAAGAAACGGTGTTGAAATGGCTTAGGAGTTTGTTGAAAAAGGCGTCATAACTCTTAGAGCACGGGGCCGATGCGCCAGGGGGCGAACTCGTGGTGGCCTAACTGCTCCGCGCGTGTCCGTTCGCCGGATGCCACGCGCAGCAGAGCATCGAAAATTTCGCGGCCGACCTGCTCGACCGTTGCGCTGCCGTCGGCAACACGTCCGGCGTTTATATCCATGTTGTCGCGCATGCGCTGATAGGTGCCAGAGTTGCTGGCAATCTTCAGCACGGGCACGCTCGGAAAACCGATAGCGCTTCCGCGTCCAGTGGTAAAGGCAATCAGGTTTACGCCGCCCGCGGCCAGCCCGGTAATCGAAACCGGATCGTAGCCGGGGGTATCCATGAAAATAAATCCGCGCGACCGGATGCGCTCGCCGTAGCGAACTACGTCTTCGAGGGTTGTCGAACCGGCTTTCGCTACCGCGCCGAGTGATTTCTCGACAATATTCGTCAACCCGCCTTCCTTATTCCCGGGCGACGGATTGTCGTTGAAGCTGCTGCCTTCAAACTGACGCAAGTACGCCTTATAACGCGCCACGCATTCAAGCAGTTTCTGAGCGACCGCCTGGTTACGGGCCTTCGCGGCCAGAATGTGTTCGGCGCCAAAGATTTCGGTCGTTTCCGCCAGCACGATCGTGCCGCCCTGCTCGACAATAAGATCGCAGCAAAAGCCAAGCGCAGGATTGGCGGTGATTCCGGAAAACGAGTCCGAACCGCCGCAGTTAAGCCCAAGCGTAATTTCGGCCGCGGATACTTCTGTTCGCTTCTCAACAGCGGCTTTCTCGATGAAGCGAGCGACATGGCGACGCGCTTCGGCAATCGCCGCTCGCGTGCCGCCTGTCTCCTGCAGCGTGAGCCCGTGCAGGTTGCTGGCATCGGACAACGTATTTGCTGCGCTGCCAAGATAGTGGCCAATCTGGTTTACCTCGCAGCCCAACCCCAGAATCAGCGCAGCCGAAACGTTCGGATGATGCAGCACGCCCGAGAGTGTTCGCTGCAATTGGTCGGTATCGGGCCCAATCGTTTGCCCGCATCCTTCTCCATGCGGGAACGCGATGACCCCATCCACATTCGCCGGGAGCGATTCTCCGTCGAAGCCGCGAGCGATCTGCTCTGTCGTGTGCGCGGCGCAATTGCTGGCCGCCACGATCGCGATATAGTTCCTTGTACCAACGCGTCCGTCGGCACGGCGATATCCTAAAAAATTAGCGGCAGTTGACGAATGCGCGTGGGGAGCCGTGACAGGTACAGCTTCATGTGCGCCGCTTTCTTCAAACGCCAGGTTTTGCGTATGTACATGCTCGCCGGCTTGAATCTTGCTCTTTGCGATACCGATCGCATGTCCGTAACGATAAACTCGTTCCCCGGCAGGGATGGCTTGCAGAGCGACTTTGTGCCCGGCCGGAACCGTCTCACGAATCTGTACCGGCGTGCCGGTCACATCAATGTTTTGTCCTGGCGCGAGCGGTAGCCGGGCGATCGCGACATTATCTTTTCCGTTCAGCCGGATGGCGGCGTTCTGTTCTGTCGGAGGACTTTCGATTTCGTATAACACGTCCATCTTCATTACACCGCAAGTCTCGTTTTTCCGAAACGCTGTACCTTGAATAAAGTTCTTAAGAAAAAATGTCCAGGATCCCGGTAGCCTCTTATCGACTGCAGCTTCATGCCGGTTTTGGTTTTGACGACGCGGCCGCGGTCGCGGACTACCTGCGTGATCTCGGCATCTCGCACGTGTACTGCTCGCCTTATTTACAGGCGGCACCCGGCAGCACACATGGATACGATGTAGTCGATCATCACCGGGTGAACGAGGAACTGGGCGGTTCCGAGGCGCATGAGCGATTTTCCAAACGGTTGGGCGAATGTCACCTTGGCCAGGTTCTCGACATCGTTCCGAATCACATGGCGATCAGCGGCCGCCGCAATCGCTGGTGGTGGGACGTGTGGGAAAACGGCCCTTCGAGCCGCTACGCCCCCTACTTCGATATCAACTGGCAGCCGCGTGATGAAAAGCTGCGCAATCGCTTACTGATTCCACTCCTCGGGGATCATTATGGCCGGGCGCTCGCTCGCGGCGAGATCCAGCTAAAACGGCGGGCCGCGGAGTTCGTTGTCACTTATTTCGACAACGAATTTCCCATGTCGCCGCGCTCCTTGCCCCCCATCCTCTGTGCGGCGGCGCAAGAGACCGGATCCGAATACCTGGCCTTTCTCGCTGATTCCATCAGCCGTTTGCCCATTTTTACGTCAACCGATCAAGCAAGCAAACTGGCGCGCCATCGCGACAAAACGATCATCTTCAAATTGCTCGATACGCTGCTCTCGGAAACCCCCTTCATTGCAGAAGCAATCGACAAAGTACTCGCTTCGATTAACAACGATATCGACCGCCTCGACGCCGTTCTGGAGAACCAGAATTTTCGCCTCGCCTTCTGGAAGACGTCGAGACAAGAGTTGCCATACCGTCGATTCTTCGACGTCAACTCGCTGGTTGCGCTCCGCTCGAAGGAACCGCAGGTCTTCAGCGATACGCATGCGCTGATTTTACGGTGGCTGCGCGAAGGCGTGCTCGATGGAATTCGCATCGACCATCCGGATGGCCTCGAGGATCCTCGTCACTACTTCGAGCGTCTGCGCGAGCAGGCTTCCGATGTCTGGATTGTGGCAGAGAAAATTCTCGAGCCCGGCGAACAATTTCGTACCGAATGGCCGATCGACGGCACGACCGGCTACGATTTTCTGAACCAGGCGGCAGGACTATTTGTCGATACCAAGAGCGAAGGGCAATTTAATCGTATTTACACCGCGTTCACTCAGGAATCGACCGACTACGTGGCGGTCTGCCGCAACAAGAAGCATCGCGTTTTGCGCGACTTGCTGGGTAGTGACGTCAATCGCCTGACGCATCTGCTTACAGAAATCTGTGAGTTGCATCGCGACCAGCGCGACTATACCCGTCATGACGTCCTTCGCGCAATTCGTGAAATTGTCGCCTGTTTTCCCATTTACCGCACGTACGTCGTTCCGGAGCGTGACGAAATTACTGATGCCGACATAAAGTACATAACCGAAGCTGTTGAGGCTTCAAAAAAATATCGTCCCGAGCTGGATCCCGGCTTGTTCGATTTTATGCGCGATATTTTGCTGCTGCGCGTGCGAGGCGAGCTGGAATCCGAATTCGTCATGCGCTTCCAGCAGTTTTGCGGTCCCGCCATGGCGAAGGGCGTCGAGGATACGGTCTTCTATAACTACAACCGGCTGGTCGCTTTGAATGAGGTCGGCGGAGATCCGGGCCGCTTCGGCGTCTCGGTCGAAGAATTCCACAGCTACTGCCGGGAAGTACAGCAGAGGCAGCCGCGCACTATGCTCTCCTCATCCACCCACGACACAAAGCGCAGCGAAGATGTCCGCGCGCGCATCAGCCTGCTTTCTGAAATGCCGGAAGTGTGGCGCCAAAGCCTGGCGCGCTGGTCCGCGGCGGCCGAGAAATATAAGACCGATGAGTGGCCCGACCGCAACACCGAATACCTCCTCTACCAGACCCTCATCGGCGCGTGGCCGATCTCGCTCGATCGGCTTCTGCCGTACATGGAAAAGGCCGGCCGCGAAGCCAAACAGCGAACCAGCTGGCTCGCTCCGAACGAAAAATTTGAAGCCGCCACCAGCAGATTCATCGAGGCCCTTTACGATGACGTGAACTTTATGCGCGAGATCGAATGCTTCGTCGCGCCGCTGGTCGAGCCCGGTCGGATCAATTCTCTCGCACAAATACTCCTGAAACTAACCGCCCCCGGTATTCCCGATACATATCAGGGGACGGAATTGTGGGATTTGACGCTGGTTGATCCGGATAACCGGCGTCCGGTTGATTACGAACTCCGGCGGCGCTTGCTTTCCGAATTGCCACACCTCAGTGTGCAGCAAATTTGGCATAGGATCGATGAGGGTCTGCCCAAGCTGTGGACGATCTACCAGGCTTTGCGCGTGCGTCATTCTCACGCGGCTGCGTTTAGCGAGAACGCGTCATATGAACCGTTGCAAGCGAACGGTACGAAGGCGGAGCATCTACTTGCGTTCACGAGGGGGGACCGCATCGCGGCGCTTGTTCCACGGCTGGTTTGGCAGCTCGACAAAAAATGGGACGATTCGACGGTCGAAATTCCACGGGCAAACTGGCGGAATGTGTTATCGTCGGAGCGCTTCGCCGGCGGTACCCTGCTTCTTCAGGATTTGTTTCGAAGCTTTCCTGTTGCATTGCTCGTCAAAGACGAGTAAGCCCCTGTTGACAAGATAAAAATAATGCATTCGTTTCGCGTATGGGCGCCGGCTGCCCGCAGAGTAGCGGTTCGCCTCAATTCGAAGGATTATCCACTGGAAAGAGATTCGCACGATTGGTGGAGCGGCGATATAGAGGAGGCAGGCCACGGGACCGAGTACTGGCTTTCCATTGATCAATGCAAGCCTCTGCCGGATCCGCGTTCCGCTTTTCAGCCGCATGGAATTCACGGACCGTCGCAGTTGATCGATCACTCCCGTTTCGAGTGGCACGATGCGCGCTGGCAGGCTCCTCCGCTTTCAAGCTCGATTCTCTATGAACTGCATGTTGGAACGTTCACTCCAGGGGGAACGTTCTTGAGCGCCATCGACCGTCTCGATCACCTGGTTGACCTCGGCATCACCCACATCGAGCTTATGCCCGTAAACGAATTCTCGGGCGCTAACGGCTGGGGTTACGACGGCGTCGACCTTTACGCCCCACATCATTCTTACGGAACGCCGGATCATTTGAAGAGCTTCATCGACGCCTGCCACGCGAAAGGCCTCGCGGTCCTGCTGGATGTTGTTTATAACCATCTCGGCCCGCTTGGCAACTATCTCAGCCGTTTCGGTCCTTACTTTACGGAGGCGTATCACACCCCTTGGGGAGCCGCGATCAATCTGGATCACGCCGGCAGCGTCGAAGTGCGCCGGTTTCTACTCGACAATGCCGCCATGTGGCTGCGGGACTATCACTTCGACGGCCTTCGCATCGATGCGGTCCATGCCTTTCACGATCGTTCAGCCGTTCATTTTCTGGAAGATCTTTCCTCGCATGTTGCAGATCTTGCGGCGCACCTCGGCCGCTATTTTGCCCTCATTGTTGAGAGCGATCTCAACGATCCGAGACTTGTCACTCCGCGCGAAGCAGGTGGCTTTGGTATCGATGCGCAATGGCTTGACGATTTTCATCACGCACTGCACACGGTATTGACGGGCGAGAATCGAGGATACTATGAGGACTTCGGCTCACTTGCGCAGCTTGCCAAAGCTCTGCGCCACGCATTTGTCTACGACGGAATCTTTTCCCCTCATCGCAGACGGATGCACGGCCGACCGGCCACCGGTCTCTCAGCTCATCATTTTCTGGCTTACGCGCAAAACCATGACCAGATCGGGAATCGGGCGCGTGGCGAGCGTTTATCGCATCTGGTGAGCCTTGGCAGAGCAAAAATTGCGGCTGCACTCGTACTGACCTCCGCCTATTTGCCGATGCTTTTCCAGGGCGAAGAGTTCGGAGCCTCATCGCCATTTCAGTACTTCACACATCACGAGGAACCGGAGCTGGCGCATAAAGTATCTGAAGGACGCAAGAATGAATTCGCCGCATTTGGCTGGGACCCCGACGCTGTACCCGATCCCCAGGACGAAGAAACCTTCCATCGATCGAAACTCAACTGGGACGAACTGACGTGCGAGCCGCATGCCGGTTTACTTGAATGGCATCGCGATCTGATTAGCTTGAGACGGAGATATCCCGAACTGACCGATGGGCGCATGGAAGACGTGGAAGTTCGCTTCGATGAGAACGCGCGCTGGCTCGTTGCAAAGCGGGGGCGGGTTCAGGTCGCTTGCAACTTCGCAGCAGCGCGGCAATCGATTGCAGTTTGCTGTGTTTCGCAGGTCGAGCTTTGCTCGGCAAACAATTATAAGTTTGGGAGGCAGGCGATCGAACTGCCGCCCGATTCTGTCGCCATTCTGGTTTGAGTCTTACTTCTTTTCAGCCCACTGCGGCACCGTCGCTGCTGGCGCCTGATGCAAGGCATCCTGAAGTGCGGCGCGAATCTGTGCGTTGCCCGGATCGCGCTCCAGGGCCTCGTGCATTTCGTTTAATCCCTCGGTCCATTGACCGAGCCGGAGTAGCGCCACCGCATAATTCAGCCGAATTCCGACGTGCGACGGATAGAGGGCAACAGCCTCTCTATACTTTTCGAGCGCTGAGCCCAGCTCGCCAGCTTTTTGCTGAGCGGCGCCTTCGTTGTTCAACTTTACTGCGCGAAGCTGGTTTTGATTTGCGCGATCTTTTTCACGCAGGAGCCCGGCCAGCTTTTGCTTTATACTTTGCGCTTCCTCCGTTTTACCGGCCTGGCGCAGAGCGCTCTGGAGCGCATTCAAGGTCGATTGATCCTTGTCGTTTAAGCGATACGCCGCTTCCAGGTGCTGAATGGCCGGCTCAATCTGCTGCTGCCGCAGGTATTCTGCGCCGAGACGGTATTGTGCGACAGCGTCTCCGGAATTCAACTCGACAGCGCGCTTTTGAGCAGCAAGCGCGCCCGCGTCATCGAGCAGAAGCCGGCGCGCCTGGCCGAGATCGGACCATGCCTCCGGGTAGTTCGGCCGTATTGCAATCGCGTGCTCCAGCTCCTTTGCCGCATTCTGCCAATTTCCCGCCGCACTGTACACCTTCGCCCGTAGATAATGTGCATAGGCCGCTTCGGAATCGGTTCCCAAAAGTTGAATGGCACGGTCGAGATGCTGCGCGGCCGCGGCGAAGTCGCCCGATTGCAGCAGCACTGATCCCAGATTAAGTTGCGCGGGAGCAAAGCGCGCGTTAATTGCCGCTGCTTTTTCGAACGGAGCACGACCGTTTTTGTAGTCTCCAGTAGCCAGGTATGCTTCGCCCAAAGCGTTTTGTGCGTCAGCGGATTCCGGCTTGAGCTTCACCGCTTCAGCCAATTGCTCGATCGCATCCGGTGCGTTCCCGGCCTCGCTGAGCAGGCTGCCGAGTAACAGATGGGCATCGACATTTGCCGTGTCCTTTGCCACCACTTGGCGAAGAAGTTGTATCGCTTGTTCCCGCTGTCCCTTCGCGGCGAGATCCCACGCCTGCTCGACTGCGGCCTGTTGCGCACAAACAATTGCACAAACCAGCAGTAAAGGAGCAGCGTGGCGCATCTTCAACTGAACTTCTCTCGGCGCGTAATTCCGCGGCCTTCTGTAATGTGAATGAGCTGATCGGCAGATACATTCGGAAACCGCTCGTTTTCTCCATTCGGCCAGCGCACTTCGATATCTGCCGTTGTTGCCGAGCCCAGGCCGAAGTGCAGACGGCGATCGTTGACGGATAGATAGGATGATTGGGCGAGGACCTCCTGCGTGCGCGCTTTGTCTGCATAGCGAACGGTCACGCGGCCGCCGATTGCGCTGCGGTTTGACTTCACACCGGTCAGCTTGACCTTGAGCCAGTGGTTCTTGCCGCTGATATCGTTGCGCAGTAATGAAGGCGGCTCGTTGAGATTCACCACCACGATGTCGAGGTCGCCGTCGTTGTCGAAATCCCCGAACGCGCACCCACGGCTTGGGTGCGCCGCTTCCACACCCGGACCGGCCTGCCCGATCAGCTCTTCAAATTTGCCGTCGCCCAGATTGCGAAAGAGAATGCGCGGGGTTTTATATGGCTGGTCGGGTCTGGCTTGTAACTCGGGGTAAATACCGCCCGTGACCCAAAAGATATCGGCATTGCCATCGTTGTCCAGGTCTTCGATGCCTACGCCCCAACTGATAAAACGCGTTTCGATCGCGAGTCCCGAGCGCAGCGTCTCATCGCGGAACTCTCCCTTGCCGGTATTGGCGTAAACGGCTGCGGTATCCGCAGCGAAGTGTGTCTTGACCAAATCGAGAACGCCGCGCCCGTGAAGATCGCCGGCGCCGACACCCATTCCCGCCTGTTCCATTCCGTCTTCGCTCAGAGCAACGCCTCGCTCCATGCCTTGCTCGAGAAAGGTGCCGTTGTGCTGATTCGAAAATAAGAGACTCGGTGTGGAATCGCACGCCAAATAGATATCGGGCCAACCATCATTATCAAAATCGGCGGCAACGGCAGTAAGCCCGTAGCCTCCATCTGTCTTGCCGATACCCGCCGACATTGTGACGTCCGTGAAAGTGCCGTCGCCGTTATTGTGATAGAGAGAATGATGGGCGTACGGCAGGCCGCGGGGACCGCAAAAGACGCCATCCGAATTGCAATTTGAGGATACTCCCGCGCGTGGAACGGTTTCGGGATCGAAGGTGACGTAATTTGAAACGAAAAGATCGAGCTTGCCGTCGCGGTCGTAGTCAACGAACGTGCAGCCGGTGCCGAAGCGCGGCGCCGCGTTTACCAAACCGGCTTCTTTCGTGACATCGGTAAACGTGCCGTCGCCGTTGTTGCGGTATAGAATGTTCTGCGGCCAACCGGTCAGGAACAGATCCTCGAAGCCGTCGTTATTGTAGTCGCCCGCAGTTACTCCATAAAAATAGCCTGCGCGAAACAGGCCGGCTTTTTGCGTGACGTCGGTAAATCTCCCGTTCCGATTGTTTTTATAGAGCCGGGTAGAGGCATCGGCAGGCGGATCGCCCCAGCGCGAGCCCGAAACGATCAGAATGTCTAGCCAGCCGTCGTTATCGTAATCGATAAAAGCGACGCCGCAGCCCATCGCCTCAATAACGTAATCGGCGCGATTCGGATGCCCGCAGATGACCGGCTGGGTGAGTCCGGCCTGATGAGCGATATCGGTAAAGCGAGCGCAGAAGGGACGACCGGAAGGTTTTCCTCGCGGTGCTGCCGTTACACGCCGGGAAGCCATGCCCTCGCCGGGCGCGGTGGCATTCTGCTGGGGAAAAGCAGATACGGCGGATAAAGCAAGCAGCAGGTCGCGGCGAGTTACAACAGCCATCACGAGGAGGATGCCGGAGAGTTGGCGTGCTCTCCGGCACACGGGCTCAGAAAATAATCTTGAACCCTAATTCTACCTGGCGCCCAGCCTGATTGCCGTAAACCGCCCCTTGCGAGCCGAACGTACCGCCCGGCGAACCCTGGTACAGAGCTTGGCCGAATGCGGCGTCGGTGCGGTCCGTGGAGGGAGCACCCAGGTTGAGCTTGTTGGTGGCGTTATAAGCGGTCATCTTGAGCTGCCCCTGTACGCGCTCCGTGAAATGGAAGTTCTTCAACAAGCTGGCGTCGAGGTCGAAGAAGCTTGGTCCGACGATGCAGGAGTATTGCATCGGGTTGGTGCGCAGCGTGTAAGCGTTCGCCGGCGTGACACTAAATACCGAAGGATTGAAAAAGTAGCCCGACGGTACGTTCTGGCACGGATTTCCGGTGACAATCAGATTGCCAAAACGAGGATAAGAGCCGCTGTTGAACGTCATCACGCCCGTCAGGCTCCAGCCTCCGATCAGCGCATCGGCAAAACGGTTCGCATCGGCGAGGAACGGCTTACCTTTACCAAATGGCAGTTCGTAAGTGCCGGCAGCGTTGATGCGGTGATGCGGCTGATCGGTGTCCTGCCACTGCATGGTGTTTGTATAGAGCGTCAGATCGTTAAAGTTATTGATCTGGCTCTTTTCACGAATGTAAATGTAGCCGAACAGGAAATTGAACCCTCTGGCGAAGCGCTTCTGGACTTTCAGCTCAATATCCTGATACCGCTCTTCGGCGCCGCGTACACCGACCTCATAAAGCGGCCCGTACATTGGATATCTGACCATCAGATTGGAAAGCTTCAGAGTCGGTGTATTAAACCAGGAGCCCGGGATTAAGGTTTGATCCATGTAGTGATACAGGGGATTGGAAACGTCTTGGGTGAGCGCGTTGTAATTTTGTTCCCAGAGCCGTGGGTCGACGGAATTGAGAGCGCGCGTGTAGTGCTGGTTTCCGAAGTTTACAAAGTACGTAAGTGACGCAACCACCTGTCCCGGAAACTCATGCTGGACGGTTACATTGAGACGGTGATTGTAGGCTTTCTGGAAATACTTCGGATACCAGAGCAGCGGAGTTCCGCCGCGGCCAACGTTCGTTCCCCCGGCAGTTCCCGGAGGCGGTAGCAAGGGATTATTGGCGGGGAAAGGATTGTCAATGGTCTGTTGCGGCACTCCATTTAGCAAATCGGCCGTGTTCTGAAATTGCGTCATGCCGAAAAATGGGGGTTCCAGAAAATTGACGTCTTCGAATCCGCTGATGGGTGCGGCCGTGAAGTTGAACTCGGTCGGAATGGTGTACATGGCGTAGCCGAAACGCAGAGCGGTCTTATCGCTGAGGCGGTAGGCGACACCGAAACGCGGCTGTAAGTTGATCTGCGGCGCATTCCACATACCCGGATGCTGGCTGCTGGTAAAGCGCCAGAGTCCATTCCAGCTCCAATAGTTGTTACCGACGATCGAAGTCGCCTGCGACGGCATTTGTGGAGGGTTGTTAGCGATCGCCGGATCGGCGTAAAACAAGTCGAGTCCTTGGGAGAGCTGGTGCTTCGGATCGTGCCACGCGGTTTCGTATTCGTTACGCAAGCCGATCGTCAGAGTCAGATTTCGGGTTACTTTCCACTCGTCGCCGAAATACATGCCGAAGAAATCGGAAACCGTGACCGGCGCCGGACCGCCGATCATCTGCGTAGAACCGTCTAATGCACCAAGTAGAAACGTGGCAAAGGGATCGCCGGACTTAGTAAGGTCGGGATTATTATACGTATCCGCAGTCACCGCCTGGTTGAAATTGAAGTTATCGGTGTTACTTACGTAAGTCGGGCCGGCGCTGCGCCGAAACTGGAAACCATACTTCAGATAATGCGAGCTATGCTGCTGGGAAACGCCGACGCTGAAGGATTCTGCCGCGGGCCGCTGATCCCAGAAGAAGCCTGGGCCGCCAAAACCGGTTGCCCCAATATTCAGATGTGGGAAATAAACCGGAACGTTAGACGAAGCCTGCGCATAGGGCGCATACCACGGATTGCCCGGCCAGATGGACGCCCATCCGTTCTCACCAAGATCTTTCGACACAAAAGCATCGGTCAGGTTGAACCAATCCCCATGAAAATTGATGACGGTGCTCGGTGTAATGGACCAAACGGCATCCCCCATCGCCTGATTCGCCGCCCGCAAGCTGCCGTTCGGCTGATAAAGGATTGAGTTGTTCGGCGTCGGATTGCCGGCGATATCGGTTGAATGATACCGGCCGTACATCCCGGAAACGCGCCACTTATCGTTGATGTTGTAATCGACGCGATCCGACAAATTGTAGTAATCGTAGCTATCGATAAATCCGTGTTGAAAGTTATTCAGGTGGTTATAGCCGGTGCCCGGATTATTGGGATCCCAGAAAGCCCCCAGAAGACTGGAAGAAAACGGGCTGATTCGGTTGGAAGGAACCTTGTTTCCGGGAAAGGCAGTTCGCGAGATGGCGCCCGTAACGGGGTTCACCTGGGTGCTATACGGATCGTAGATCTTGCGAAGCGTCCCGTCTTCGGCAAGCGTCTGAGAAAAGTCGCCTTGGCGCTCGAGCGGCGTGGGAACTGTAGCGTTGTAGCTGCTCGGCGCTCCGACTTTCCAATATTCCATGGAAAAGAAATTAAAAAGTTTGTTCTTGAGAATCGGATTTGAGAGCGTGCCGCCGAACATGTTCTGGCGTTGCGCGTTTTGCGTGAAGCGCGTGCGGTCGGCTTCGGCGCTCAGCCACGGATAGCGCCCAAGGTAGAAGGCCTGCCCGTGCCACTCATTGGTGCCGCTCTTAGTTGTTAAGCTGATCAATCCGCCGGCGCTGTGGCCCGTTTCGGCCGCAACGCTGTTCTGCGCGACAATGGCTTCCTGCACCGCGTCCTGATTCGGCGGATACCCGGCCTTATGCCCGATTCCGATCGGCGCGCCATCTACCAGCAGGTCATTCTTCAGATTCGTGTTGCCGCCGAGATCGACGCTGTTGGGAGCCCAGGAGTGATACGGCTGCATCTCGCCACGCGTATTAATAGCGGCCGGTTCGAGCAGCGTCAGCTTAAACGGATTGCGATCGAGACGCGGCGTATCATTCGCCATCTTCGTATCGATTGTCAATTCCTGATTGGTCGAATTGAACTCGACAGCGGGCGGAGCTGCATCCACTGTGACGCTCTGCTGTAGCGTACCGGGATTCAGCGTGGCGTTTACGGTTATATCGCCGCCGGCCTGCGCCACAACATTCTCTTGCGTGAACTTCCCGAATCCGGTGGCTTCGACCGTTACCGTGTAGGTGCCGGGATTGACGTAGTCGAAGACATACAGGCCGGAGGCGTCTGTCTGCTTGGTCGCGCTGACACCGGTTTGGGTGTTCAGCAAAGTTACCGTCGCGCCCGGTATGTTGGCACTACTCGCGTCGGTCACAAGCCCGCGAATTTGAGCGCGGTAGGTCTGCGCGAAAGATACGGATAACGACAGAAATGCAAACAGAGTAAGGGCACACGGAGGCCAAAATCTACGGAATTTCATATTTTCCCTTCCACTAAACGTAGTGGTTTTGCACACGATTACTTGCGTAATGAATGAATGTAACCAAAGCGTGCAGGTATGTCAATCGACTTTCGAGTCAAATTTGCTGAAGGCGGTATCTTTCTCAACCGAGCGCGGTGGCTCTGTTACTGGAGATATCTTTCGAACCAAAGCGCCGCTCGCTTGAGCACATCGACCCGGTTCTTCGGGTCACGGAAGGAGTGCCCCTCGCCCGCGTACACCACGAGTTCAGTTGGAACATTCTGTGCTTTCAGGGCATGCCAGAATTCGAACGATTGGGGAGCAGGACACTCTCCGTCACGTTCGCCAACCACTACGAGCGTAGGAGTCTTCACTCGTTTGATGTAATTGATCGGCGAGCTCTTTGCATATACCTGCGGATCGTCGTAAACGGACGCGCCGAAAAAGGGGATCATCCACTGATCAATCGAGTTCTCACCGTAATAGCTGAGCCAGTTCGCAATGCCGGCGCCGGCAACAGCGGCGCGAAAGCGGTTCGTCTGCGTGACAGTCCACATCGTCATGAATCCTCCATAGCTCCAGCCCGTGACACCGATTCGGTTTTCGTCGATAGGAACTTTTTGCACCGCGGCGTCGACGCCGGCAAGAATATCGCGCAGGTCTCCGCCCCCGAAATCTTTGATATTGGCGCGCGTGAACGCTTCGCCGCCGCCATAACTGCCGCGGGGATTTGGAAAGAACACAAAATATCCGAGCGCAGCCATTACCGACATGTCAAAGTGCACGGAAGGCCACGAGGCGGCATGAAAGCCTGAAGGTCCGCCATGAATAGAGACGATCATCGGATAGCGCTTTGCCGGGTCGAAGTTTTCGGGATAGAGCAGCCAACCTTGCACGCGCCGGCCTTCACTCTGCCAGAGCAGGCTTTCTGCCTTGCCCCAGTGCGGATGTTGCAAAGTATTCGCGGATGTCAGTTGCTTCCAATCGCCGATGGGCCCGGCGGCAACTTCCGGCGCACGCTCCCAAGTACTGAGAACAGCAGCGCTCGTTCTACCATCCTGCGCAATGCTGAGATTCGGAAAATTGCCATCTTCATGCAACGACTGACTGCCCTTCCAGACTGTCTCGGTCACTCCGTCGGGCAGGTGCAGGGTCGCGAGTCCTCCGCCACCATCGACGGCTTCCGTATATAAAATCGTCTCCTTGTCGCGCCAGCGCAGCCCCGTGGGTGTGGCCTTCAACCCTTCCGTGACATTACGAACCGCGCCGCCGTTTGCCGGGATAAGAAAGATATCGCCACCGTCGAAACCTGCATCGCTCATCAATCCGGCGAGAAGACCGATCCGGCTTCCATCGGGCGACCAGTGCGGCGCTGCGATCTGACGTTCGCGTGGAGGCGTGTAAAGCAGCTTCATGGCCCCGCTTCCGGCGTCGACAGTGTACAGCTTGGCAGTCCACCAGTTGTTATCTGCGGGGCCGGGGGCCGCAATCGCTGCAAACTGTTTCCCATCCAGGGACCAGTCGTATTCATAGATGTTCAGGTTCGCCGGCGTGAGCGGTAATAGGGCGCCACCCGCAGCAGGCATCAATATCAATCGTTGATTGCGAATCTCGCTTCCGATAACGCCGGTTTGCGCGGGAACCGCTTCGAGCGGTCCGCCACCGCTGCCATGCTCAATGTAGAGAAACGAAAGCCGGTCGCCCCCGGGTGACCAGCCGAGCCCTGTTACATATCCATCCAGATTGGATACGCGCCGGGCAATCGCTTGACCTGGTTTTGCAACATAGATTTGATCCTGATGAGAATTGGCGTCATCCAGAAACGCCACCTGCTTGCTGTCGGGAGCCCAGGCAACATCGGAAGCATTGGAATTTTCGGCATCGCCGGCACGAATTTGATTCGGCTTCGCGCCTGGCTTCTTCCAATCGAACAGATAAAGGGCGCCATCCTTCCCTGATTTCTTTTCGATGTAGGCAACCCAGCGTCCGTCCGGAGAAATGCTAACGCGGGAGAAAGAATGTACCTGTTCAAGCTGGCCGAGTACCTCATCCAAGGTATCGGCGTTGTTGCTGCCAAAGCATAGCGGCGAGAGCAGGGGAACAAGTATGAGCGTGCTAAAAGCCCGGAGCGATAACATAGCCTCCAGCTTACGACCGGGCCGGTTTTGGCGACGGATTTATTGAGCTGCCTCCTCGATCTGTTTCCATTCCCCTGCACCGAGCTTGATCTCCTGCGCGGCCATGTTTTCTTCCAGATGTTTTACAGACGACGTTCCCGGGATCGGCACGATGACCGGCGAGCGATGCAACAGCCATGCAATCGAAAGCTGTGCAACGGTTGCCTTGTTCCCATTGGCGAAGCGTTCGAGCGCGCCTCCCGCTTTGGCCAGCTTGCCGGCCGCAACCGGGTACCAGGGAATAAATGCCAGCTTGTGCTGCTCACAGTACTCGAGCGTCTCTTCGTGCGCGCGATCGCTCAGGTTGTATTTGTTTTGCACGCTGACGATCTTCGCGGTTTTACCGGCGCGCTCGATCTCGGCTGTCGAGACTTCGGAAAGCCCGATATGACGAATCTTTCCTTGCCGTTGCAGATTCGCGAGCACGCCGAGCGATTCCTCCACCGGCACTTTCGGATCGATGCGATGCAACTGGTAAAGGTCTATGCGCTCGACGCGCAAACGCCGCAGGCTCATTTCCACACACTGATGAAGATACTCGGGGCGTCCGACGATGGTCCATTTATCGGGACCTTGCCTGGTAAATCCGCCTTTTGTCGCAATGACCAGATCTTTGGGATACGGATACAACGTCTCGCCGATCAGGCGCTCGCTCACTTCGGGCCCGTACGAATCCGCGGTATCGATAAAATTTACTCCGAGCTCGAGAGCGCGTTTCAGGACGCGTTTCGCCTCCGCCGCATCCTTGGGCTCGCCCCAAACGCCGGGGCCGGTAATGCGCATGGCTCCGAAACCGAGCCGGTTAATAGTTAGATCGCCGCCAAGTGTAAGAGTAGTCGCCGTTTCAGCCGTAGTTGTGCTCATATCCACGGTGATTCATTTCGACTCGGGAAGTTTCAGGCTTCGAAGGCCCGACTCCGGCGCGGAACGGACCAAGCCGAAAATCTAGGCACGTGCCGGGTCGATACTTTCCGGATTCAGCCCGAGCTCGGTTATGGCCAGCTGAGCGCGCTGCGCATCAAAACGGCCCCACTGCGCCAGCCGGGAAAGTGCTGCCGCCGCGATGTTCGCCGCATCTACTTCAAAAAATCGACGCAGGTGCTCGCGATTATCGCTGCGTCCGAAGCCGTCGGTTCCAAGCGCCGTTAAGCGGCCGGGCAACCAGGGTGTGATCTGATCGGCGACAATCTTCATGTAGTCAGTCGCCGCGATGATCGGCATGTCGATCTCACCGAGCGCTCCGAGCAGGTACGGCTTGCGCGGCGCTTCCGCCGGATGCAGCCGGTTCCAGCGCTCGACTGTAACCGCATCGCGGCGCAGCTCTGTATAGCTCGTTACGCTCCAGACATTCGCACCGACGCCGTATTTCTCGGCCAAAATCTTTTGGGCCTTGAGTGCCTCGTTCAGAATGGGTCCACTACCGAACAGCGTGACTTGCGCCGGGCCGCTCTGCGACGGCTGATACAAATACATGCCGCGCAGAATTCCTTCATGCAGATTCGGGACGTCGGGCATGGGCGGCTGCACGTAATTTTCATTGCAAACGGTGAGGTAGTAGAAATGATCCTCGTTGTTTTCGTACATGCTGCGAATGCCGTCCTGTACGATTACCGCAATCTCATAAGCAAACGCGGGATCGTAACTGCGGCAGGTCGGAACGACACTTGAAAGTACCTGACTATGCCCGTCGTCATGCTGCAATCCTTCGCCGAGCAGCGTTGTACGTCCGGCCGTGCCGCCGACCATGAATCCTTTGCCGCGCGAATCGCCGAACGCCCAAATCAGATCGCCGACGCGTTGGAATCCGAACATGGAATAGTAAATGAAGAATGGAATCGAGGGCACGCCGACGTTCGCATACGCCGTGCCCGCCGCGGTGAAGGATGCCATGGCGCCCGCTTCGGTGATTCCTTCTTCTAAAATCTGGCCGTTCTGCGATTCCTTGTAATACATCAGAACGTCGCTATCCACCGGCTTATAAAGCTGTCCGCCTGCCGCATAGATGCCGCGCTCGCGAAACATCGATTCCATGCCGAATGTGCGCGCTTCGTCCGGAATAATCGGGACCACGAACTTGCCAATATCGGGCAATTTGATAAGCGCTTTTAAAACCGATACGAACGCACTGGTGGTGGAAGCTTCCCGGCCACGCGAGCCGCCGAGCGATTCGTGAAAGGTTTCTAGCGCTGGAGCTTTGATCTCGATCTTTTTGGGATTACGCGCCGGCAGGTATCCGCCCAGCGCTTTGCGCCGTTCATGCATGTAGCGCATCTCCGGCGAATCTTCGGCGGGCTTTACAAACGCGATGGAATGAATCGTTTCCTTGGGCAGATTCAAGCCGAAACGCTCGGAAAGATAGAACAGCTCGTCTTCATTCAGCTTTTTCTGCTGATGCGTAATGTTCTTACCTTCCCCTGCTTCTCCCAGGCCGTAGCCTTTGACAGTCTTGGCAAGAATCACCGTCGGCTGTCCCTTGTGCTCGAGTGCGCGCTTGTAAGCGTTATAAACCTTCACCGGATCGTGCCCGCCGCGGGCGAGTCTTGCAATCTCTTCGTCGGACAGGTGTTCGACGAGTTGCAACAGCTCCGGGTATTTGCCAAAAAACTCTTTGCGAGCGTAAGCGCCGCCACGGGCTTTAAAGTTCTGGTATTCGCCATCGACGCACTCTTCCATGCGCTTCAATAAGAGGCCGCTCGAGTCGCGGGCCAGCAATTCGTCCCAGTCCCTCCCCCACAGCACTTTGATGACGTTCCAACCGGCGCCGCGGAAAACGCCTTCGAGCTCCTGAACAATGCTGCTGTTGCCGCGCACGGGGCCATCGAGCCGCTGCAAATTGCAATTCACGACGAAAATCAGATTGTCGAGCCTTTCGCGCGCCGCAATGTGCAGTGCGCCGGTCGACTCTGGTTCGTCCATTTCGCCGTCGCCGCAGAAAGCAAAAACGCGCCGGTCCGATTTGGGGATCAGTTCGCGATTTTCCAGATAGCGCAAAAAGCGCGCATTGTGAATCGCGTTGATCGGGCCGATTCCCATCGAAACTGTGGGGAATTGCCAAAAATTCGGCATCAGCCAGGGGTGCGGGTACGAAGATAATCCCGGATGATCCCTCAATTCATGACGAAAATTGAGCAGGTGCTGCTCGTTGAGCCGCCCTTCCAGAAAGGCACGCGCGTACACTCCGGGCGATGCGTGGCCCTGGTAATACACCAGGTCTCCAGCCATGCCATCGATGCTTCCCCGGAAAAAATGATTGAAACCGACTTCGCTGATGGTCGCAAGCGAAGCATAGGTGGAAATATGGCCCCCGATATTAGGATCGTATTTGTTGGCGCGCACGACCATCGCCGCCGCATTCCAGCGGATCAGACTTTTGATCCTGCGCTCGAGTTGCCGGTCGCCCGGATAGGGCACCTCCTCGTGCGCCGGAATCGTGTTCAGGTATGGCGTGTTGACGCGCGTAGGGCCAGGCACCCCGAATTCGTAGGCGCGTATTAAAAGCTGGTTCAGCAGATAAGCGGCCCGGTCGGGTCCAGCTTCATCTACGATCTGCTCGAGCGCTTCGAGCCATTCCGAAGTTTCCTGCGGGTTCAGGTCGGTTTGGCGTTCTTCTTTCGTTTTCAGCATTTGTTGTTCAATGAGCGTAGGCAAAATCTATGGTAGCGATTACGGCCTCGTGGCCGCTCATACAGACGCGCCGGATCGCCAGGCGCGGCATCCCTGCGCCGGGCGCCAAACAAGCTTTACTTTATCTAATTATCGCCTACCGCTTGCATTTCCCGCTTTCGTCAGGCAATCTATAAGGTTTTCGGAGATCAATGTTTCCTCGATGAAGGTGCACGTCCTCTATCATGACCACTGCTTTGATGGGGCGGCATCAGCAGCTTATATCAGCCGTTTTTTGCGCAGCCGCTTTTATGCGGGCGCGGAATTTGAATATACCGGGCTCGCTCACCGGGCGGACCAGCTATTTGAAGACAGCCTTTTTGACGGCGACGTGAATGTCATTGTCGATTTCAAATATGCCACTCATCCGAGCCTGACCTGGTGGTTCGATCACCACCAGAGCGCGTTCCTGAGCCCCGCAGATGCCGAGCATTTTCGCCGTGATACGACCGGGCGCAAGCTGCTGGATCCGAGCTACCGTTCCTGCACCAAGTTCATCGCAACCGTCGTCGAACGCGATTACGGCTTCCGTGCGCCAGACCTCGAAGAGCTTGTCACCTGGGCCGATATTGTCGACGGCGCGCTCTATGAGAATGCCGAGTCCGCCGTTGAAATGGAAGCGCCGGCGATGAAACTGACACTCGTCATCGAGGGCACCAAGGGCCCGGCTCTGGTTAAGCGCATCATTTGCCTGATGCAGCAAAAGAGCCTTGCCGAGATCATCGCGGAGCCCGATATCCAGGCCGAATACCGCCGGCTTCACGAAACCCATGTACGCAACATCGATATCATCCGCCAGGCCGGAACGTGTGACCGCGGCGTGATCTATTTCGATCTGGTCGACTACGGCATAGAAGGATACAACAAGTTCATCCCCTACTACTTGTTTCCGGATTCGGCGTATACTGTTTCGGTTTCGACTTCCAGTTTCCGTACCAAAGTTTCCGTCGGGTCCAACCCGTGGGTGCGAGAGCCGCTACGGCATAACCTGGCGACGATCTGCGAACGCTATGGCGGGGGCGGGCACCCCAAGGTGGGAGCGATCAGCTTCCCCACCGGCGCGCTGGTCGAAGCGCGCAAAGCAGCCGCGGAAATACGCGAAGAGTTGAAGAATTAACCGCCGCTTAGCTCCTCAGAAAATCATCCATCCGATGCCCGCTTGCTTGAGGTGCAACTACGGCGAGTTCGACGGCCGACGACAGCAAGCAGTGCGGTTCCTAAGGCAATCAGAGCATATGAACCCGGCTCCGGTACGGCGGGCGTGCCGGACGGGTTGACCATCACATGGTCCAAGCCTATGTAATTCAGTCCCGCTGCGCCGGTCAGCGTGACCGTTGTTGTCGTCGAAGTTGCCGTAAAGAGTAACGAAAACGGCGTCCAGGTAGAAGCTGTACTCGTTGTGGAGACGCTGAAAGTTTGGCTTGTTCCGCCGGCAGAAGCGAGAATGGAAACTGGCGGACCTCCCCAACGCCGGGTGTAACTGCCAAGGTAGAACGATAAGTCATACTGCTGTCCGACAACAGTTGTAATGTCCTGTGTGACACCTCCAAACGGCGCACCGGGGTTATAAGCAGTAAGATCCAGGAAGAAGTTGCCATCCTGAGCCGACAATCCCCAAGGGTTAGGGCTTTCGATCCAAGATACCTGCCGCCCGACAGCGGTCCACCCTGTGATTGATGTAGGACCGGCGCTAAACGTCATTGTTCCGTTCCCATCGTTTACGAAAGTCCCCTGTTCAAAGCTTCCGTTCCCTATCAGGTCAGCATAAGCCGGAACGGAAAAAGGAATGAGCAGCGCTGCCGCTACTAAAACGTAAACTACTACACGGTGCACCAACATAGTGAGCACGCTCCTCCGGGCAGTGTAGTTGAATTAAGTAAATACCTCTAGATGACAATCTGGAAATTGAGTACTTTCCGTTTCGGTACTCGAACCGCAATTGATTCCGTTCGACGCCGGCTTGCGTGAGGCGATCGCACGCTGCAACCAATGGAGTACTTTCCGTTCCGGTACTCGAATCGCAGTTGATCCGGTTCGACTTCGGCTTGCGTGAGGCGATCGCACGTTGCAGCCAGACGCTGCTGAGAAATGCAGGCTAACAGCAGCCCGTCTTAGCGGTCACAATCTCGTCGATCTGCACCAGTGTCGGGTAGTGGCCTGTGTAGCAGGCATAGCAGAAACGGTTGTCAGAGTCGTCCACCGATTCGCGTAAAGATTCCAGCGATAAATACGCCAGCGAATCCGCTTCGATATACGCGCGAATCTCTTCCAATTTATGATTGGCCGCAATCAGTTCATGCAGCGAAGGCGTATCCACGCCGTAATAACACGGGGAAATGGTCGGCGGGCAGGAAATGCGCATGTGCACTTCGCGCGCCCCTGCATTGCGCACCATGCGCACAATCTTGCGGCTCGTCGTTCCCCGCACAATGGAATCGTCGACCAGGACGACGCGTTTTCCTTCGAGCAGATGGCGCACCGGATTCAGTTTCAGCTTCACGCCAAAATCCCGAATCGCCTGCGAGGGCTCGATAAACGTTCGTCCTACATAGTGATTGCGGATCAGCGCCTGCCGGTAGGGAATGCCCGATTCCGCAGAATAGCCGATCGCCGCGGCGACCCCTGAATCCGGCACCGGTACAATGACATCGGCTTCGACCGGGTGTTCGCGTGCAAGTAACCGGCCCATGCGCTCGCGCGACTCCGCCACCGCTTTGCCAAACACAACCGAGTCCGGCCGCGAAAAATACACATGCTCGAAAGAGCAATGCGCAGGCGCTTCCGGTCGTGTATAGTATTCGCGCGTGATTCCTTCCGCTCCCACAATGACCATCTCGCCCGGCTCGACATCGCCTGTATAGGTAGCGCCGATCAGATCGAAGGCGCAAGTCTCCGAAGCGAAAACCGTGGCCGATCCGCCCTCTTCGAGCTCCAGCGTGCCCATAGCCAGCGGCCGGAAACCGTGCGGATCGCGCGCCACGATGATGCGGTTCTGCGCCAGAAAGACCAGCGAAAACGCTCCCTCAATTTGCAGCAGAGCATCGCGCAGCGCTCCGGCGAGTGTCCGTTCGCGAGAACGTGCGACCAAATGAAGCACGACTTCGGTGTCGCTGGTGGATTGAAAAATCGATCCGTCTTCTTCGAGATCCCGCCGAAGCTCGATGGCGTTCGTCAGATTACCGTTATGCGCGACCGCGACTTGCCCTTTGCTGCATGCGACCGATAACGGCTGCGCATTGCGCAAGCTCGTTTCGCCTGCAGTCGAATAGCGCGTATGGCCGATGGCGAGCTCGCCCGGTAGCTGATTCAGGACGTCGGGCGTAAAGATATCCGCAACGTGCCCCATCTTGCGGACGCTGTGAATTTTGCGCCCATCGCTCGCCGCGATCCCGGCGCTCTCCTGTCCGCGGTGCTGCAGCGCGTACAGGCCCAAGTAGACTAAGTTGGAAGCTTCGGGGTGTCCATATAACGCGAACACGCCGCATTCCTCGTGTAACTTGTCGAAATTACATTCCTCTTCCCGCTCAGACATCGGTATTCACCAGCACGTTGGTATGGAGGAGGTGTTCGAGAGCTTTGTTCCACGTCTTCGACAGCTCGCTGACCCGGCTATCGAGCAATACTTGTCCTCGATTGCGAATAATGACTCTCGCTTCGAGTGTAACGCCGATTTTCACTGCTTCGACATTGTTTTTTCGCGCGGCTGCAAAGATTCGTTCCGGATCCGAAGCCGAAACGAGGACGCGTGACGGCCCCTCGTGGAAGAGCAGAAGTTCGTTCGGCAAATCCGAGTCGACCGAAATATCCGCGCCGGTCTCGGTTGGTCCGAAACAGCTTTCGGCCAGCGCGACCGCCAGGCCGCCTTTGCTTAAATCGTGCGCCGACTCAAGCGCGTCCGCCCGCACCAAATCGCGCACGGTCGCCTGCACGCGCTTCTCGTAATCCATATCGAGAGCCGGCGGTTTGCCCCAGAGCTTATCCAGGATGACTTTCGCGTATTGTGTCCCGCCAACATGCTCGATGCCGGCGCTTCCCAGGCCGCCGAGCAGAATGATTGCCGAGCCGGCTTTTTGAAAATGCGGGCGAACCGGCGTCGCGGTCGCGAGCGTCCCGACAATACCCACTACCGGCGTCGGAAAAATCGGCGTGCCCAGGGTTTCGTTGTAAAGGCTGACGTTTCCGCCCGTGACCGGCACGTCGAAAAACCGGCATGCCTCGGCCAATCCTTCCACCGATTCCACAAGCTGCGCCATGATCTCAGGCCGCTCCGGATTGCCGAAGTTCAGATTATTCGTTGTCGCAATCGGCAGCGCGCCGACAGTGGACAAATTGCGGCAGCATTCCGCTACAATCAGCTTGGTTCCTTCGCGCGGATCAAGCGCGCAATAGCGGCCGTTCCCATCGAGCGACATGGCAATCGAGGTCCCAGTGCCTTTGATGCGGACAATGGCAGCATCCAGGCCCGGTCCCGCAAGCGTATTCGTCCGAACCTGGTAGTCGTATTGCTCCCAAATCCAGCGCTTCGAGCAGATATCTCCGGACGCGAGCAGCTTTTTCAGGTCGGCGGCTAAATCGCGGCTCTGGATACTGCGTGGAGCAACTCCCTCCGGCCGCAATGGCGCGCTGTATGGACGGTTATAACGCGGCGCCTCGTCCGCTAATGCGCGATTCGGAATTTCGGCGTAGACTTCGCCGTGAAACTTTACCCGCAAGAGACCGTCATCGGTTACTACGCCGATCGTGGCCGCATCCAGGCCCCATTTCTTGAAGACCCGGAATACTTCTTGCTCGCGGCCTTTTTCCGCCACCAGCAGCATGCGCTCCTGGGATTCGGAGAGCATCATTTCGTACGGTGTCATGCCCGGTTCGCGTTGCGGAACATATTGCAAGTCGATTTCGATACCGGTACCCGCCCGGCTGCCCATCTCGCAGGTTGAGGATGTTAAGCCCGCCGCCCCCATGTCCTGAATGCCGACAATGGCGCCCGTCTTCATGGCTTCGAGACACGCTTCGAGCAGCAGCTTTTCCATGAACGGATCGCCCACTTGCACGTTCGGCCGCTTCTGCTTCGATTCTTCGGTGAACTCGGCCGATGCCATGGAGGCGCCGTGGATGCCGTCGCGCCCGGTCTTCGCGCCGACATAGATGACCGGGTTTCCGACGCCCGTCGCTTTGCCGTAGAAGATTTCGTCGTGCCTGAATACACCGAGCGCAAATACGTTGACCAGCGGATTGCCGTCGTAGCTCGCTTCAAACACCGTTTCGCCGCCGACGGTGGGCACACCGAAGCAGTTTCCGTAATGCGCAATACCCGAAACGACGCCTTCGAGCAGCCGCTGATTACGCGGTCCCGTCTCCGGATCATCCAGCCTGCCGAAGCGGATCGAATCCATGACCGCAATCGGCCGCGCGCCCATCGTAAAGATGTCGCGCAAAATACCGCCCACGCCTGTAGCCGCGCCCTGAAACGGTTCGATAAAGCTCGGATGATTATGCGATTCGATCTTAAAAGCGATCGCAATACCGTCGCCGATATCGATAATGCCTGCATTCTCGCCAGGCCCCTGCAGCACGCGTGCGCTCTCGGTCGGCAGCTTCTTCAGGTGAATGCGCGAGCTCTTATAAGAACAGTGCTCGCTCCACATGACGCTGAAAATGCCGAGTTCGGTGAACGTCGGCTCGCGGCCGATCAGGCTGACGATCTTTTCGTATTCTTCCGGCGTGAGCTGGTGTGCGGCAATGATTTCGGTGGTTATTTTTGAGGCGAGCGTCGAACTCATGAACGGCCTGCCGCCACCGCTGCATTCACGAAGGAATTCAGAATGGCCAAGCCGTCGGTTGAACCGAGCAGCGGGTCAGTCGCGCGTTCGGGATGCGGCATCATGCCCATGACGTTCCGCTCGCGATTCAGGATGCCGGCGATGTTGCGCAGCGATCCATTGCAATCGGCGCGGTAACGCAGCACAACGCGGTCTTCCCGTTCGAGCTCATCAAGCGTTGCTTCGTCGGCGATATAGCAGCCCTCACCATGCGCAACCGGGAGCCACAACGTTTGTCCACGGGTTGCCTGATTGGTAAACAGCGAATCGGTGGTCACAACTTCGAGCGGCACTGTCCGGCATACGAACTTTCGCTCCGCATTACGCACCAGGGCGCCCGGCAGCAGTCCGGCTTCGGTCAGGACCTGAAAACCGTTGCAGATGCCGAGCACCGGGCCGCCATCGCGCGCAAACTGCTCCACCGCTCGCATCACCGGCGAAAATTTCGCGATGGCCCCGCACCGCAGATAATCGCCGTACGAAAAGCCGCCAGGCAGGATGACGCCGTCTGCACCCGCAAGCGACGCGCTTTCATGCCAAACGAACTCAGCCTGCTCGTGCAGGTTTTGGGAAACTGCGTACCAGGCGTCATGATCGCAGTTGCTTCCTGGAAAAACTACTACTGCTATCTTCATTCCACAGAAATCGATAGGCAGACAGCCTTGTGTGTGCTGCGCCTTACGCGCTGGTGGCAGCGGGCGCCGCAGCTTTCTTACGAGTCGCCCGGCGCTTCTCAACCGGCGGTTGCCGGTCACTCTTCTTCAATGACGGCAAAACAATCGACGTAACGAATTTCTTTTCGCCGTGATCGTCAAACTTTATGACGATGTATTCGTCGTTGCAGGAAACAACAGACCCGAGGCCGAATTTCCCGTGCTCGACTTGGGCTCCCGTGGCAAATGCCGGTTTCGTAGCCATCCGGATCGTTATTCCTCCATACACGATTGTAACAGTTTGACTTAACTACGTATGTTCGAAATTGCAACGAGCTTATGACGCCTCCCTCTCAGGACCGAGTGAACGTTCCCTATAATAGACCCAGTAAGCCATGGAGGATCTGAAGAAGAAGCTGCAGGATGAGATCGCCTCTCTCGAGTACGAGCTACGCAATGAGCTGCCGAAAGAGATCCTCAAGGCGCGCGCTCACGGCGATTTGAGTGAGAACGCGGAATATCACGCGGCCAAGGAGCGCCAGGCATGGGTGAACGCCCGGCTTGGTCATCTGCAGGCTCGTCTGCGCGACTTCTCCATGGTCGATTTCTCCAAAATTCCGCGCGACCGTGTGGGACTTGGCTCTCATGTGGTCGTTCTCGAGCTTGACAAGGACGAGGAGCTCACCTACGATCTCGTCACCAGTGAAGAAGCCGACGCCGCAAACGGCAAAATTTCCACCAGTTCACCCATTGGCCGGGGCCTGCTCGGCAAGCGGGTAGGCGATACTGTTAAGATTCAGATTCCCGGCGGCGTTCGCGAAATGGAGATTCTCAGCCTTACAACCATACACGACGCTTAGCAGGAGAGAAGTATGACTTACACGCGGGCCATCGGCTTGGCGGCCAACAAAGTAATTCGGCTGATTGTCCGCGCCCTCGCCCTTTCTAAGATTAACCCGAACGTACTTACATTTTTTGGGCTGGTCATCAACATGGTCGCGGCGACTTTTCTTGCTTTCGGCAATTTTCGAATCGCCGGCGGTGTAATCATATTTGCCGGTTTGTTCGATATGGTGGACGGTCGCGTCGCGCGTGCCACCAACCAGGTAACTCGTTTCGGGGGTTTCTTCGATTCCGTATTAGACCGCTACTCCGATCTCGCCCTGCTGGTCGGTCTCCTTGTCTACTATGGAACGATTAACCGCCCTTCGTACGTCGTACTTACGGCGATCGTCATGACTGCTTCCGTGATGATCAGCTATACGCGTACTCGCGCTGAAAACATCATTCCCGCCTGTAAGGTGGGGTTCCTGGAACGCCCCGAGCGGATCGTGCTGTTCATCATCGGAGCGCTTTTCGACCGGATGGCGCCTGTTCTCTGGGTAATTGCGGTGTTAGGCAATCTCACCGTAATCCATCGCATGATGTTTACCTATCAGGAAAGCAAGCACCTCGAAGACGCCCAACTTCGCGCCCGTCCGGTTGCTTCGGATCGCCGCGCGTAGGAGTTTGTTGAAAGGGCATATCAATACTTTCGAGACGGAATGCCCGGCTAAACGCTTGCTCCAGACGACTCAGCAACAACTTGCGAGCCATGTAAACCTTAGGTCTGCAATTGCTTTTTTCAATAAGCTCCCGGCCGTGGTTAGTCAGCTTCTAAGATCACAACGGCCATCGCGAGTTCGGCAGTGTGCGTCAAAGATAAGTGAACACGCTGTACACCCAAAGTGCCGGCGATTTCGCGCGCGACCCCGGCCAGCTGCAGGGTTGGGCGCCCGGAGCGCTCATTGACCACCTCGAAATCGCGCCAACGCACACCACGGCGCCAGCCGGTGCCGATAGCTTTCATTGCAGCCTCCTTGGCGGCAAAACGAGCCGCAAATCGCTCTGCAGAACTCGCCTTGGAAAGTGCGTAGGCGCACTCCGCCGGTGTATAGATTCGATTCAGAAAGCGTTCGCCGAAGCGCACGATGCTATTTGCAATGCGCCCGACTTCTGCAAGATCGGTCCCGATTCCGATAATCACACTGCGAGCTTTTTACTGACTATCCTGACAACCATACCGTTCGACAACGGCTGGTCTCTGACTTACGGCGCGTAGACTAGATCAGCTCTGCGTCTTACGAAAAGCAGCCCAGCGTTTCTTTTGCGCTGCTGCGATTCGCTTCCTGGCCTCGGCCGTCAGCGTGCGCCTCTTACGGCCGGATTTCGCTGCCTGTGTTGCCGAGCTTGTGGACGATCGTTTCGCACGTGAACCGAGCAGTCGCCGGACTTGCGCTATCTGCTCGTCCAGTCTCTCCCGCTGTGCTTCTAAACCGTGTAATGCAGCTTGTAATATCTCGTGACTCGGTGCTGCGCTGGATCTTGGCATAGTTATACTACTGAGTAACACAAAAGGGCGTAATTCTCCAAAAAAGATAATTACTCGCCGGCATAACACATCAGGGTTACTGGCCCGTCATTTAGCAGTTCTACTTCCATATGCGCCTGAAATACACCGGTTTCCACTCGCGAGCAGAGTTTCCTGCAACCGCGAATGAACTCGTCATATAGTTCGCGGGCGCGCTCTGGTTTCGCCGCTTGCGCATAGGATGGCCTGTTTCCCTTAGTTGTATCCCCATAAAGCGTGAATTGTGAAACAATCAACAAGCCGCCACCGGTGTCCGGCAGGCTGAGATTCATTTTGCCGTCTGGGTCGGGGAAGATTCGTAAATTGGTAACTTTTCCGGCCAGCTTTCGGGCATCTATCGAACTGTCGTCTGCCTTGACTCCAAGAAACACACACAGCCCCGGTCCAATCTCACCTGTAATCGTTCCGCTGACCGCGACTCGCGCCCAGGATACCCGCTGCACCAGCGCGCGCATCACTGGGGCTGCGTTCCGAATAGCGTTCCCTGCCCCAATAGCCACTTCGGATCCAGGTGGCGTTTGACCGCCCGCATCGACTCTATTTCCCTGGCCGTGTACATAAGTTCCAGGAGGTTGGTCTTCGTTTTACCGATGCCGTGCTCGGCGGCCACCGTACCGCCCATCGAAACGACTTTGCCGGCGAATTCATAAATCAGTTCTTCGGCCTGGTTCGCTTGCTCGCGCGTTTTGGGCAACAGGTTTATATGATTATTGGCATCTCCCACGTGCCCGAAAATCGTGTACTGTCCCGGAAACAATTCCTCGCACCGCCGCTTATAGTACTCGTGGAGCTCGCGATTCCGATCGATCGGCACCGCAAAATCCGTCGCGTTCTTCGGGAATGCGTTTCCGCGCGCCGTCTCCGTTACCAGGACCGCCAGCTTATGACGGAATTCGCGGAAGCGCGCATGGTCCGCGGGCCGAAAGCCAAACCAGGTTTCCTTCAGCGCTTTTCGTTTCTCCAGCCGCTCCGTCCAGAGATCCACTTCTTCGTCGTCTTCCGACTCAAGATTCTGTTCAACCATCAGCGCCGCTCGGGCGCCGGCTGGAATTTCGGGATACCATGGCCGTAAGAACGCCAGGGCATACTCGTCCATAAATTCGAGCAGCCGCAACTCGGGAATGGGCCGCCATGCATCCACCGCGTTCAACGCACTTTCATCTGATTCGAAGAAAACCACTCCGCTTAGAATGGCGGGTGCGTGCGAGAGCAACTGCACTTCTAACTCAGTTACGATCCCGAGTGTTCCTTCGCTACCCGCAAATAACTCTACCCAGTCCAACTCGGGGCGCAAATAGTAACCCGCCGAGTTCTTGGTCGTGGCCGGTTGACGAACCTGCTGATAGGCGAAATCTACCTTTTCACCGCGCCTCAGCCAGCTGCTTTCTCCGTTGGCGAAAGTAACCTCGATACCCAGAATTTGATAGCGCACGGATCGATATCGAAAACTGCGTGCTCCTCCCGCATTCGTGCTGAAGATACCGCCCATCGACGCCGAGCTCTCCGTCGGATTTGGCCCGAAAAATTGTCCCATCTTGGCTGCATCGCGGTGTAAGTCTTCGAGCGCGAGCCCGGCGCCGCAGCGCGCCCGCCCGGCGTAAATTTCCAGCTTCCGAAAACGCTCGAGCGAGATGACCAGACCGCCGTGCGGCACGCGCGCGCCGGTCAGTCCTGTGCCTGCCCCGGCAATGGTGATGGGCGTGCGTTCCACGGCCGCTCTCCGCACGACGTCACCTAGTTCCTCGAGAGTAGAAGGCGCAAACGCCTGCTGGGCTTCGCCGCGGTAACCCGAAGCGTCTTGTAAGTAGGGCTCGAGCGAAGCAGCGGGAGCTATCATGCAATTCTTTATAAGCCGTTCGGCGATGTTACTGCGCCGTCGGCCGCCGATCCCACCAGCGCGACATACTTTGCCATCACGCCCGATGTGTACTTGGGGGCGGGGCGTGAAAAGGTTGCGAGCCGTTTATCCAGCTCTTCGGCCGTAATATCAAGCGAAATTTCGCGTTTATCCAGATCGATGGTAATCGAGTCTCCTTCGCGCACAGCAGCAATCGGTCCGCCAATCGCTGCCTCGGGTGCAACGTGCCCCACCATGAAGCCGCGCGTCGCGCCACTGAAGCGGCCGTCGGTCACCAGCGCCACGCTCTCCGACAAGCCTTCGCCGACAATGGCGCTTGTCACGCCGAGCATCTCGCGCATACCCGGCCCGCCTTTCGGGCCCTCATAGCGTATGACGACCACGTCGCCGGGGAGAATCTTATGCCCGAGCACTGCGCGCATGGCATCTTCTTCCGTGTTAAACACTCGCGCCGGACCCGTTTGCCGTGTGCGGTTCAGGCCTGTCGCTTTGATAACAGCGCCTTGCGGAGCCAGTGAGCCTTTCAGGATGACAATGCCGCCCGATTTCTTGATCGGATTACTCAACGGCCGGATCACGTCTTGCCCGGGCGTTTCTTTTGAATTCGCAAGCGCCTCGCCGAATGTCTTGCCGGTAATTGTCATGGCATCGGAATGGGCAAAACCGCCGTCGTGAAGGCGCTTTGCGATAACGGGAATGCCGCCTGCTTTGTCGACATCGGCTGCGGTGTACTTGCCCGCCGGTTTCAGGTCTGCAAGCAACGGCGTTTTGCTGCTCAGCTCCTGAAAGTCGTCGATATCGAGTTCGATTCCGGCTTCGCGGGCAAGTGCTAATAGATGCAGCACCGCGTTGGTCGAGCCGCCCGATGCGGCCACACTCGCAATGGCGTTATCGATCGCTTTCCGCGTTACGATTTTTCGCGGACGAAGATCGTTGCGCACGGCATTCAAGATGATTTCCCCGCACTGGCGCGCCGCATCATGTTTACGCGCATCGACCTGCGGAATTGAGTTTAATCCCATCGGCGAAAGCCCGATCACTTCCATCACGGTCGCCATCGTATTCGCTGTATATTGGCCCCCGCAGGCGCCCGGGCCGGGGCAGGCGCTGTTTTCAATGGCGAGCAACTCATCGTCGCTGATCCGCCCGGCGGCATTCGCACCCACGGCCTCAAACACATCCTGCACGGTGATGTCCTCCCCTTTGTATTTGCCGGGAAGAATTGTGCCGCCATAGAGCAGCACGCTCGGCACGTTCAACCGCACCAGTGCCATCGCCGCACCCGGAATGGTTTTGTCACAAGCCACCAGCGCGACAATTCCATCGAACATATGCCCGCGCGCGACCAGTTCGATAGAATCGGCGATCACTTCCCGGCTCACAAGCGACGTCTTCATGCCCTCGGTGCCCATGGTGATGCCGTCGCTAATGGCGATTGTGTTGAACTCCATCGGTGTGCCGCCCGCCTCACGCACTCCGCGTGCTACATCGGCAGCCAGCTCGCGCAGATTGAAATTGCACGGCATCGTCCCGATCCAGGTATTGGCAATTCCAATAATCGGCCTCTTTAAATCTTCATCCGTGTAGCCGATCGCCTTCAGATACGACCGCGCCGGTGCACGATCCTTGCCCTGCGTAATGGTGTAGCTCTGGAGCTTCATAGAAACTCCTATTAAAACAAGGCGGCTATCTCCGTACCTGTTTCTCGACGACCGATAATGCCCGCGCTTGTGCCGACGGCGAATATTCCAATACCGCCCCCAGCTCCTCAAGGCGCGCAGTCAGGCGCTTCGTGTCAATCTCCTGAACCGCTTTCCCTGCCTCGATCGCGAGCTTCGCCGCTTCGCCCGCCGCTTGTCCCAGAATCATGTACTGCGGCTCCATGCGCACGGACGAATACGCCACGTGACTCGCCGAAAATGCCACCGGCACAAGCAAGTTCGTTACTTCGTTGCGCTTCGGCAGCATTACCCGATAGGGAATCTGATACGGCTTTACCGGCACCTGCATGTCGCCTTCATTGCGTACAAAGCCGCTCGGGTCGACAATTCGCTCGACGTTGTGGGAATCGCTGTTGTAACTGCCCATGCCGATTGCATCCGGCTTTGTCAAATCATCCTGCAGGTCTTTTTGCGTCATAACATACTCACCGATCATGCGCCGGGCCTCGCGGATATAGATTTGATATGGCCAGTTGCCGTTATCAGCAAATTCGTCTTTGCAGAGGCCCCACTGCCGCATCTCTTCGCGAACCGGCGCAGGTACCTGATCGTCGTTTGCAAGGAAATAATACAGCCCTTGCTGGTACTCGCGATGACTCTCCCGTATGCGCGCGCGCTCGTGGTAATTGGCGTTCGGATATTGCCAGCTTCCGCCAATATAGTCGGTCGAAAACGCACCGTTGTTGTTGATATCGGCTTTGTGGTTCGGGATCGCGTCAATACTCAGCAGCGTTTTAAGCCGCGGTATCTGTCGTTCCTGTTTGGCGCGCGCGGCGAGTAACATCGCAAGAAGCCGGTATCGTGCTGGGTCGTAGTGTTTCGGCTTTGCAAAGGGCGTCTGATTCGCGGAGTCGTCAGAAAAGCAACTACGGAAGTTATACGACTGCACTTTCTTATCCGCCGATCCGGGTGCGCCCGGCGGATTGGGATCAATCTCGGGCAACAGCTTGCCTTCTGCCGTGCGCGCCGGAATATCGACTAAGAACTGATGGAACGGTGTGCGCGAGCGCACTCCCGCCAGCACTTCGCCATACTGCTCGCTGCTCTCGCGTCCGACCGTGAATGACACGCCCACCTGCGCCATCAGGTCACCTTCGTAACTCGAATCGATAAAGATACGAGCTGTAAATACGTCGCCGTTTTCAGTAGCGACCCGAGTGGCGTGCGTTCCCTCGCGCGCTATCCCGCCGCGCTCTTTCAACGCGTGGTTCTCAAACACCTCGACGTGCGCCTCGCGCAGCATTTCGTCGAAAATTTCTTCGCCGACATGCGGCTCGTGATACCAGCCGATCGACTGTCCGTAGCGGTAGAGCTGATAACGCCTGGCCACGCGCACATAGAACTCGAGCGCATCGCCGCCGATCACTTCGCGTTTTCCAACATCGGTAAAACTCAACCCGCCCGAAACCATGCCGCCCAGGTGCGACGTGGGTTCGACGAGAGCCACGTGCAAGCCCTCGCGCGCCGCCGCAACGGATGCGATCACGCCTCCGGCCGTGCCGCCATAGACGACAACATCGAAAGATTTGCCCGCTGCCTGTGCAGCCAGAAACACAGTCAAAAAAAAGAGCGACGCGCGACTCATGCTGCCTATTGTCCGCAACGCAGAATTCTATTCCGTTCGCAGCGCCTCGACCGGATCGACCGAGGCGGCACGCCGGGCAGGGAAGAAGCTCGCGAGAATTGCAGCCGCTCCCAGTACAAAGGCGACCGCGGCCAGCGTCATACCGTCCCAAGCGCGCACTCTGAACAGCATGCTACGAAGCAAACCGGCCGCGCCGATCGAGCAGAACAGCCCGGCAGCAAGACCGAACGCCGCCAGCCAGCCGGCTTCCCGGAGAATCAGCCCGTATACCGTTCCGCGTTCTGCGCCGAGTGCCATCCGGATACCGATCTCGCGCGTTCGCCGGTTTACCGAATACGCGACCACACCGTATAGCCCGACAATGGCCAGCACCAACGCCAGCGCGGCAAAGCCGCCCACCAGCCATGCGGAAGAGCGACGTAGCGAGACGGATTCCGATGCGCTGATTTTGTCCGCCATGCTGATTTGGCCGGTGGTTGCGATGTTCGGATCCTGTTCGCGGATGGCCGCGAGCAAGTCCGGCAAAAGCGAATGTTCTGCAGGCGATGTGCGCACAACCAGGTTGAAGTACGGCGACAGATTCTGGTTAAAAGGGAAGTAGAGGACCGGCCGGTTTTCCGTATCGAGCGGCCCTTCCTTGATGTCTTTGACGATACCGACAATCTCCACCGGCACAGGCGGAGTTGAAAGTCCGGATATCTGCTTTCCGATCGGATCTTCTTGGGGGAAGTAGTGTTTCGCCAGGGCTTCGTTGACGATCGCGACACGCGGCTTTGAAATGTCTTCGTCTTCTTCGAAATAGCGACCGCGCACTAACGTTGCGCCGAGCGTCCGGAAATAACCGGCACTCACGTCCCGCTCCGGTGTATCGTTGTGCTCGCCATGCCAGGGCCGCCCCAGAATGCGGAACCAGGTCGTATCGCCCCAGCCTTCGAGCGGCAGATCGCTTGAAACGGCAGCCGATTTCACGCCGGGAAGGGCCTTGACGCGCTCCAGTAATTCGCGTTCGAGTGCCAGAATTTGCGCGTCTTTGGCGTACCGTTTGGCGGGAGCGCCCAATTCCAGCGTCAGCAGATGATCGGGCTGCAATCCCGGGTCAACTTGCAGTAAATGATACATGCTCTTTCCGAGCAGTCCTGCGCCGACCAGCAGCACCGTGGCAATCGCTAACTCGAAGACGACCAGCCGCGAGCCGACTCGCCGCCAGACGTTTCCAGCCGAACCGCGCGCGCCCTCCGCCAACCCTCCTTGTATTTCCGGCGTCAGCCGGATCGCAGGAGCGGCCGTAAACAGAATCAACGCCAGGACAGAGATCACAGCGGCTAATCCCAGGACACGCGGATTTAAGCCAAGGTTCTGAAAAAACGGCATGTGCGCCAGCCAATCGGCTGAGATCAGTTTCGTGAGCAGTTGAATGGCGCCATAAGCTACCACCAGGCCGAGCACGCCGCCGAACAGAACAACCGTGAAACCTTCCGCGGCGAATTGCGAGATGAGCCGCAGCCGCCCTGCGCCGAGCGCGTTTCGCACCGCCATTTCACGCTTCCTACTCTCGGAGCGCACAAGCAATAAACTTGCGATATTGACGCCGGCGATGGCGAGCAGCAGACCGGCCCCCGTGAGCAGAACCAGCAGAACCGGCCGGATCGACCCCACGATGTATTCGCTGAGCGGCATCACGTTTGCGCCCTGATCGCGATTCGAACCGGGATATTGCTTTTCCAATTGCCGGGCGATGGCCTTGACATTCGCCAAGGCATCTTTGATCGAAACGCCTTCTTTCAGCCGGCCAATGCCGTAGAGATCATGGCAGCTTCGGCTTGACTCGCATGACCCCGATGCTTGCAAAGTGCTCCAGAACTCGGCGGCTCCAACCGGAGCGAAGTGGAAATCGCGCGGCAGCACGCCGACGATCACTTTCGGCTCGCCTCGCTCGATAATTTTTTTGCCGAGCACATCCCGGTTTCCGCCATAGCGTCTCTGCCATGCGGGATAGCTCAGCATGATCGTATGGCCGGCGCCCGGAAGATCCTCGCCCGGCTGGAAATCACGACCTAGGATTGGAGCAACACCAAGCGTGCGAAAGAATCCGGCGCTCACCCGCGCGCCTCTCGCCGTCTGTGCTCCTTCGCGCGTTTGCAGCATGAACCGAGCCCCCTCATAGGCCTCGAGAGAGCTGAAAACAGTATTGAGCCGCTTCCAATCCAGGTAATCGAGGTAGGAAAGAGTGCTCGCCTCGCGGAAATCGGGAATGCTTTCGAAGACTCCCAGCAGCCGATCCGGCTTGCGATAGGGCAATGGCTTGATGAGCGCCGCATCCACAAACGCAGAAATCGAAATACTGGCCGCGATCCCGAGCGCGAGCATGGCAATGGCCGTAAACGCAAATCCTGGATTTTTGCGCAACTGCCGCAAGCCGAAAAGCCAGTCACGCAGCGCGTGCTCGATCCACGGCGCGGTCCCCTGATACCGGTAAAGCTCTTTGGCCGGCTCCAATCCCCCGAGTTTCAGAAGCGCTTCTCTCATCGCTTCTTCCTGGCTCATTCCCGCGCGCCGATTGTCGGCTATCTGCATCGCGAGATGCGCGTCGAATTCGGCGTTCATCTCGCGCTCACGCCGGCTGCTTGTGAATAGACCCGCGAGCCGCATTGTCCATGCCCGCAAGTGTTTCATGCATTCTCTCCCGAGGGTGCCAGGAATCGCGCCAGAATCGCCGTCGCTTGCTGCCAGTCCCGCGTCTCGCGCGCAATCTGTTTCCGGCCGGCCCGCGTGAGCTGATAAAATTTCGCCCTTCGATTGTTTTCCGACATGCCCCACTCGGAGCGGATCGCGCCTTCCTGCTCGAGTTTAAGCAGCGCGGGATACAGCGTTCCATAGTTGAGCGAAAGCAGGTTTCCACTGGTCTGCTCAATGCGGCGCGCGATGCCGTAGCCGTGCAGCGGCCCGAGCGTCTCCAGTGTTTTCAAAATCATCAGCGCCAGCGTGCCCTGCCAGACATCAGTCTTTTCTCCCATTGTTTTCCCATAGGAAGCGTAGCAGGGTTTCTATGGGAAGGCAATAGGAGTGCGTTTTACAATTCTTGAGCTTCTTTATCTAGTAGTGGAAAGAAAAAAAGCCCGCGCTTGCCGAGCGCGGGCCTCCAGGAGCAGGAAACACAAATGACAGCCGAGACGAGTATCAGGAAAGCAGAAGGCTCTGTCTCCTCCGACTCAAACGTGCATCCAGTATGCACAAAAAATTGACACAAGGCCAGAGGAATAGGTACGGGTAAGGAAGAGGTAAACAGTACCGGGGTATGGGAGTACCGCTAGCGCGTCTCCGCCAGCTTCCGAGCCCGTTGCCACGCCAGTTTTCCACGGTACCCCTCGTACAGCGTCGACAAACCCGCCCAGTAGTACCCGCAGACAAACAACAGCAAAAACGGTATCGCAAAAAAGTTCAGCGTCTCGATTGCGAAGTCGATCATGTACACGAAATAGCTGCCGATGGCGATCTCGATATACGGAAGCCAGCCGCTCTTGCGCCGGTAGGCCTTCGGCGCAACCTTCGTCTTTTCCGTGCCGATCGCGTACTTGGGCGTGCGCGCGAAACTGGACCGGATGCCGAGAATCGCCTCCATCACTGCTTTCGAGTTGCTGACCGTAAGCGCGACACCCGCCGCCATCAGCATGGGTAGAAACGCGATCGATTTCCACCAGCTCTTCGGATACAGTTCATGCTGCGCGTACAAGTAAAATGCCGAAATTGACCAGAAGGAAGCCACGATCAACGGCAGATCGAGCAGCACCATCTGGAAAATGCCCATGTAGAAGCGCACGATCATCACCGGCAGCATAAGCACCGAGACCGCGATCATTAACGGATAAGAGATGTTCGGCGTCAGGTGCATGATCGCTTCCAGCTTCACGCGCCAGGGCTGGTCCGACTTCAAAATGCTCGGCAGCAGCTTTTTTGCCACCTGGGTAAGTCCTTTCGCCCAGCGCGCCTGCTGCACCTGAAAGCCGTACGTTTCCACCGGCAGCTCCGACGGGCAGTCGACCGCCGGCACATAGACGAACCGCCACCCTTTCAACTGAGCGCGATAGCTCAGGTCCGAGTCTTCGGTCAAGGTTTCGTGCTGCCAGCCGCCCGCGTCATCGATCATCTTGCGCCGCAAAATGCCGGCCGTGCCGTTGAAATTGAAAAACAAACCCGATCCGTAGCGGGCGGCATGCTCGAGCACGAAATGTCCATCGAGCAGCATTGCTTCCACTTGCGTCAGAATGCTGTAGTCCTTATTGAGATAGCTCCAGCGAGTCTGCACGACGCCGACTTCGGGATCGGTGAAGAAATCCACGGTTCGCCGCAAAAAATGGCGCGGCGGCACGAAATCGGCGTCAAAAATGGCAATCAGCTCGCCGGTAGCCGTTTCCAAGCCTTCCTGCAGCGCGCCCGCCTTGAACCCGTGCCGGTTCGTGCGATGGCGGTATTCGATCGGCACACCCGCTGCCCGGTACTGGTTGCATAATCGCTCGGTGAAAGGATGCGTTTCGTCGGTCGAATCGTCCAAGACCTGAATCTGCAGCAGCTCACGCGGATAGTCGATCTGGCTCGTTTCTTCCAGCAACCGCTCCACGACAAACCGCTCGTTATATAACGGCAACTGAATCGTCACCCTCGGCAGTTGCTCAAACGCCGCGGGCGGCGTGCTGCTCAGCTTTCGGCCGTACTTGATATAACGCCGCACCGTTTCATAACGGTGGATCCCGTAAACGGAAAGTACAATCAGAATGCCGAAGTACGGCACCAGCATCATCCAGTCAAAAGCGGAAAGCTGGTATATGCCCGCAAACGACTCATCGAACAACCCCTTCGCCAAGCGCGCGCCCAGCGAAGGCTGCGCCAACAGGAAGACCGGAATGAGTCCCGAGAAGAACATGTAAGTTATTTAATGGAAAGCGCTTCCGCTCCTCAAATATCAGGACTAGTGTAGCGTGATTTCCGCTACCGGATTCTCTTTCTCACCAAGCGAGCTGCCCCGTAACGGATTGCGCAAGCAACGTAATCGCAATCACAGTCAGGCCGAGATACACGTATTTCAAGAAGTGCCCCCCTTGCAAATAGCGGTTGAGCATGCGTCCCAGGAATATGGCGGCGAAAGTTACCGGCAAAGAAGCCAGATAGTAATGGGTTACAGTCGACGTCCACAACCCGGTCAGCCAATATCCGCAAATCCCGATGATGCTGGCCGGCAGGAAATACGCCTGCAAGGTGGCGCGGAAGTGCTGCGCGGACCAGCGCCGCATCGCCCCATACATTACCAGAGGCGGCCCGTTCATCCCGTATGCGCCGCCCAGAATTCCGGCACAAAATCCGCAGACAAGCAGCCATCTCCGGCTGTCGCGGTGCAATACAGGCGGCTTGCGGTCGAGTAACGAATAAAGGGAATAGCCCAGGATCAATAGGGCCAAAGCAATTTTTACGGCTTTCTGATAGCTGCTGGTAAGAAGCAACAAGCCAAGCGGTATTCCGAACAGCGTGGAAAAGATCAGCCATCCGGCGCTGCGAAAGTGGATCTCGCGCCAGTCCTGTGCGACCACGACGCCCGCCACCGTAATAGAAACGAGCACGGCGAGCGGGGCGGCTGTTCCTATGGGAAGACGCAGGGCGAGCAAAGGTACCGCGATCAGAGCCTCACCGAACCCGAAAGCGGACCGAATTAATGTCGCAAGAAACACTACGAACAATACGTGAAGTGTTATGGCTTCCATCTGCGGCGGCCAAGCCGGGCAGTCCGAGTGCGCGCCCGGTTTCAGCTTACCGTTTGCTCGAAACGCTCGTATACGCCCGGAACTCGGCGCCCGAAACTGCGTATACTTCCATGTAAGGAGCCTTCAGCCGTGCGCGACCATATCAAGATTGTCGGCGTGCTTAATATCATCATGGGGAGCCTGACGGCCGCGGTTGGAGTCATTGCGCTGCTCGCGATGGGGACGATTGCGGGTTTTATCGCCGCTTCCATCTCTTCGGTCGATTCCAGTGACTTTCGTGATGCCACCGGCGCCGCCCCGATCGTCGCCGCGATCGGTATCGCCGTTGCCGTCTTCTTTCTGCTCTTAGGTTTACCCTCCATCATCGGCGGTTGGGGACTTATGCACTTTCGGCCCTGGTCGCGCGTCCTGATGGTTATCGTTTCGGCTTTCCACCTGTTTCATGTCCCGCTCGGGACTGCGCTCGGCGTCTATGGCCTGTGGGTTTTGCTGAACGAGGAGAGCCGGCGTATTCTTGAGAGCGGCGGCGCCTGGTTCCCGCCGGCTGTTCCCGGCTACCCGCCGCCCGCCCGCATCTAGCGCAATAGCTCTTTTGCCCGCGTAAAGACCGCGCCCAGCATCTCTCGTGTCAGGCGTCCGGTGGACGTGTTCTGCTGGCTAGGGTGATACGAGGCAAGCAGTACCGGTCCGTTTGCGCACGGCTGATAACGAGCGCCATGGGCGAAACGGAACGCCGCCCGCGACGCGATCTGCCCACAGTCTTTCAATACCGACAGATAGGCATTCAGGCCGATTCCGCCCAGCGCAACCACAACTTTCACGCGCCGCAGGATTGCCAGCTCGCGAACCAGATACGGACGGCAGTTCAGAATCTCATCCAGCGCCGGCTTGTTGTCCGGAGGCGCACATCGCACTGGCGCGGTGATATACGCATCGATCAACCGCAGCCCGTCCTGGCGTGAAACGCTTTCCGGCTGATTGGCAAAGCCGTTCTCCCATAATGCGCGATAAAGAAACTCACCCGAACGATCACCGGTAAACATGCGGCCCGTCCGATTGGCGCCGTGTGCGCCTGGCGCCAGGCCTACGATGAGCAGCCGGGCTCTCGGATCGCCAAAACCAGGTACCGGACGGCTCCAATACTGCTGGCCCCGATACGCCCGCCGCTGTATCCGGCCGATCTCTTCGCGGTATGCAACCAGCCTCGGGCAACGGAAGCAGTTTACGATTTCTTCGTTCAGAACCCGCAGGGCCTCCGGCATTCACACGTAGACTAGCAGCCGTTTCTCCCAGGCAGACATTTCGCCGGCAGAAGCTCGAATCGAGGTCACTCCTGCGGTTATGCTTTATTTCCGCAAGCAGCGTAGGCCGACCCGGTCATTTCAGGGCCGCGAAATCCGGCTCTCTCCACCAGGCGCTCAAAGGCCGCGCTGCCGCGTAACCGGTCAAAGCGCGGCTCCGCGTTGAGCCACATCAGCCAGGGATCTCCCTGCTGTTGCGCCCTCTCGAGCGACTTGAGCGCAGCTTCATCCTCTCCGAGGCCGCTATAAAGGACACTTCGCCAGTATGGGGAAACCGTCTGCTCTTGTGCGAGGTCATCGAGTTTCTTCAGCATCATCTCTGCTTCGGAGTGCTTGCCAATGCGCGCACAGGCGTGCCCCAGCCCGGCCACGATCGCGACGTTGTCTTCCGAGCACAGCAAGGCGTTACTCAGTTCCGTGATGGCCTCTTCCTGCAGGCCGGTCTGTTCATAAGCAAGCCCAAGGGTATGCTGCGCGGGCGCGAAGTGCGCCTCCAGAATCAAGGCCTGCCAGGACTGGTTTGCACACGCTTCGTACTGGCGCGCCACGTAGTAGATCCATGCGGTTTCGGCGTGAATGGCAAGCGAGAGCGCCTCCAGTTCCTGCGCGCGTCGCACCTTTTCGATTGCTTCTGCTGCTCTGCCCCGGGCTGCCAGCAAGCCCGCCAGCCAAATATAGCTTTCTACATACTCGGGATCCAGTTCGAGCGCACGCTTGTACTCGGTCTCAGCTCCTGCGTAGTCACGCTCGAACAACTGCCGAATGCGCGCCCGCAACGCGTATCCTTCTGCAAGATCCGGATCGATATCGAGCGCCCTCACATTCATCTCTGCCGCGCGCGCTTGCGCATCGCGCGAAGCGAGCAAGCCCAGCAAGCCAAATTGAATGAACGTTTCCGCCAGTCCTGTATAGGCAGGTGCGTAACGCCGGTCCTGCGCGACCGCCGCCTCGAAGTGCGCGATGCTCTTGCCGAGACTGGCTTTGGTCAGCTTGTTTTGCAGGTACTTACCCTTGAGATAGTCCTGATAGGGCTCCTGTTTCGCCCGATAGCGCTTTCTCGCGGACAGCTTTTCTTCCGTCGCAGCCGCCCTTGTGTCCGCAATTTCCTCCACGCTCGCAATGAAGCGGTATCCGAGTCCGGAGCGGGTTTCGATGTAGCGTGGTGCGCCGGGTGAATCGCCCAGCGCCTGCCGCAGCGTGTTTACCGCCGTGTTCAGACCGTGACTGAAGCTCACATGCAGATCCGGCCACAGATAGCGCGCCAGCTCTTCACGCGTTACCAGCGCTCCCGGCCTGCGCAGCAGAAGCTCCAGGATCTGAAAGGGCTTCTTTTGCAGATTGACGCGAATGCCGCGGTTGCGCAACTCCCGCTCGGCGAAGTTCACCTCAAATGTTCCGAAGCGGCAGCGGCCCCCCGCCTGCGGCGTCTGCGAGACGAAGCTCCTGTTCGCGTCCGTCATACCGTCACCGGAAAATACCTATTCTTCAATTTTGATCTCCGCCCGCAAATTCTTTCAAGAGAGTGCGCTTTTTCTTGATCTTTTTCTGATGTTCTTCTGAGGGTCCGCGGCTCAGAAACCTTCGTCATAAGGGCTGTACGGCTTCCGGAGCAAAGAAGTTCCCCGTAACCGTCTGCCAGCCAAGCGGCGCTTGGGTAACAGCGGTCCGGATCGCTAAGCCCGCGTCGGCGAGGCGATCACTTGAAAGACCCGAAGGAGATGAGTTGTGGAAAGTAAAACAAAACGTATGTTTCGCGTGACTGCACTGGCAGCCGCTGTCGGCCTTGGCGCACTCCAAATGAGCGCACAGCAAGGCACTTTTAACCTGCCTGTTGCCGCCCACTGGGGCAACGCTGTTCTCCAACCCGGCGAACACAGCGTCCGTATTCCCATTGCGCCCTCAGGACAAAAACTGGTTTATCTGCTCAGCGATAGGAATACCCAAATGACCGTGCCGCTCAGCAGCGAACCCCTCACCCAATCCGGGCGCAGCTATCTGCATCTGGTGAAAATAAACGGCACCTACTATGTGGATGCCTACCAGTCGGAGATAAACGGCGCAAAGTTCTTCTTTCCCAAGCCTAAGGCCAATCGTACCGCCGGACCCATCGCGGAAGAAGAATCCACCATTATTAGCGTCGCTTCCAATTGAGAAGCGGCCGGCTCGCGCGGCCCGGTCTCATATTCCCTGACCTCCAACACCGGGCCGCGACGAAACCACCGGCGATACAATCGAATCGCACATCCGGAGGTCTCATGAAATCCAGCGACAGTCCGAACCGGCGCGAATGGATGGGCGTTCTGGCGGCCGGCACTCTGGCAGCGTCTCTTCCTGCGGGCGCTGACGCCCAGCAGCAATCCGGCGATATCCCACAGCGTTCGTTCGGCAAAACAGGCATCAAAGTTTCCGCTATCGGCCTTGGCGGCTCTCATATCGGGGACCCCAAGGATGAAAACGAAGGTATCCGCATCGTCCGCAGCGCCATCGACAACGGCATCACGTTCATGGATAACTGCTGGGACTACCACGAGGGCAAAAGCGAAGTCGTAATGGGCAAGGCGCTGCGCGACGGCTACCGGCAGAAGGTCTTCCTCATGACAAAGTTCGACGGCCGCACCAAAGAAGCCACCGCGCGCCAGATCGACGAATCCCTACAGCGCTTGCAGACGGATCATGTCGATCTGATGCAATATCACGAAAATATCCGGCTCGAAGATCCGGATCGCTTCTTTGCCGAAGGCGGCCCCCTCGAAGCGCTCCTCGAAGCGAAAAAAGCCGGCAAGATCCGATTCATCGGCTTCACCGGACATAAAGACCCCATCGTCCATCTGCGCATGCTTGAGATAGCGAACCAGCATCATTACCACTTCGATTCCGCGCAGATGCCGCTCAATGTTCTCGACGCACACTTCCGCAGCTTCGAGCAAAACGTCCTGCCGAAACTCGTGGAGCAAGACATTGCGGTGCTCGGCATGAAGCCGCTTGCCGAAGGGCAGATACCGCGCCATGGGGTCGTCAGCGCCATTGACGCCCTGCACTACGCGATGAGCCTGCCGACTACCGTTGTCATCACAGGCTGTGAAACCATGGATCGACTGAACCAGGCGCTCGAAGCTGCCCGCACTTTTAAGCCGCTCTCGCACTCTGAGATGGCCGCGCTGCGCAGCAAAACGCGCCAGGTGGCGATGACCGGACGCCTGGAGCTATTCAAAACCTCCGAAATCTTTGATGGCACGGCCCAAAACCCGCAGTGGATGGGCTAAGGCAGCGGCTTCATCATCAGATTCTTAAAGTGCACGACGCTGCCCTTGTTATGCTGTTGCAGCGCAAGGTAGCCCTGCCGATAGGTGTTTTTTTCGTCGACGTAATCCACGACTTTCTTGCCGTTTACTTCGATAAGGATGTGATTCCCGTTCGCAATGATGTGCTGGTTGAACCAGGTATCCGGTGGCGCCAGCTGATCGTAAATTTTGACGAAGCCGTATAAGCTGCCCGACCGCACCGGATCCCGATGCGTGCTGTTCACTTGCGCCTCATAGCCTTTCGGAAAACCCGGGCCGAACGCCGTGCGAAAGTACATGCCGGAGTTGCCGCCATCGCTGATCTTCACATCCGCCTTGAATTCGCAGTTTTTGCAGTCGCGTACCATCCAGAACAGGTGGCTCTCCTCGCCGTCGCCCGTGATCGTTCCGTCCTTCACGCTCCAAGACTCCGGGTGATCGTTGGCCTTCCAGCCAGCGAGCGTTTTGCCGTCGAACATACTGATCCAGCCGTCATCTTGCGCTTTTAAGAGCGTCAGAGAAAACAGGGCGAGCCATAGCAAAGCGCAAAACCGAGCAGAAATTCGCATACGCACGATCGTATCGCGTCTGCTGATGCAGATCGGATTGCATCGTTCAACCCAAAAATTCAACCGCTGAGATCGTTCGGAATGCCATTCATCGGCGAGGAATGGACGAAAAGTCTGATATAGGACCAAACTAATCCTATATAAATGCTTAAACCGACGCGAGCGCAGGGTGAAAACGTTTGAAAGTTAAGAAGATCATCAGTTTGCACGGGCTTGTACGGAAAGCTTTGCTTCTCTTAACAAGCCTCTGTGGCGTCTCGTCGTGGGCTAGTTCGCCTCCTCCCCCGCCTCCGCCGCAATCATGCGCGACGAACCACTCCGGAAACGACAGCGTTTTGAGCGGTACTGTCCGCGATCAATCCGGAGCTGTCATTCCCCTGGCACAGATTGTCGTGCGCTGCGGCGAGATGGATCGCGAGACGCAAACGGCTGCAGACGGCCGGTATTCCGTTCGAATCCCGGCTTCGGAAGTAACTGTTCTGGTGAGCCGCGCAGGTTTCGAACCGGTGAGCCGCGAGATCCAGATCGGCGAAGAAGGCAGGAAACACGAAGACTTCACGCTTGATATAGCGCATGCGGTTGCCAACGTCTCGGTTAATGCTTCAGAAGGATACGTCGCACAAAGCTCGGCCGCCGCCACCAAGACCGACGCTCTCATCCTCGATACACCGCAATCGATCTCGGTCGTTACCAGCGAGCAGCTTGAGCAACGCGGCGTACAGACTTTGAATGAGGCGCTTCGCTTCACTCCCGGCGTGGCGGTCGAATCCTACGGTGTGGATCCGCGCTACGATTCCTTTCTGATTCGCGGCTTCGGTGACGATACCAACGGCTTCTTCATCGACGGCCTGCGTTTTCCCGGGTATCTGGGCCAAACGGACCCCTACATGGCCGAAAACGTGACCGTCCTCAAGGGTCCTTCCTCCGTCCTGTATGGACAGAGCGCGCCCGGCGGCTTGGTGAATGTCACGAGCAAACGCCCGCCCGCCGCCAGCGTGCATGAAGTGCAAGTCGATTTCGGCAGCTACGATCGTAAACAGGTAGCCGGCGACTTCGGCGGCTTGTTCGATACCGCGGGCCACTGGCGCTACCGGCTGACATCTCTCTACCGCGATAGCGGCACGCAGGTGAATTACAGTCCCGACGACCGCTGGTTCGTGATGCCGGCCCTCACTTGGGCTCCCACCGACAAAACCAGCTTGACTTTTCTTTCCTTCTACCAACGTGACCACTCGGGCTGGGCTCAATTTCTACCGGCGCAGGGCACTTTACTGGCAAACCCGTACGGCGCGATTCCAGTGAATTTTTTCACCGGCATACCTGGCTTCGACGGAGTACATCGCACGCAATGGTCGACGGGTTATATCTTCGATCACCGCTTGAATCAAACCTGGACGTTTCACCAGACCTTTCGGTCTTACAACGTCTATTACGACGGTGCGACGGCGTATGGAATCGGATTGCAGCCCGATATGCGCACGCTCGACCGCTCCGCTTACACCTTCCGCGATACGAACACGCTTTACGCGGTGGATAACCAGGCACAGGCGAACCTGCGCACGGGCTTTCTGCGACATTCCATCCTGGCAGGCTACGATTTTTCCCGTTCGGGAGACTATCCTACGGGTGCGTTTGCTCCGGTTCCGGGTATCGACATCTTTGCGCCGCAGTACAACACCGCAGTACCGCCACTAACTCCTTATCTGAACGAGCGGCAATGGCAGCGTCAGTCCGGCATATACCTGCAGGATCAGATGAAACTGGCTGAGCACTGGACGATCCTGCTCAGCGGGCGCGAGGATTTCGTCACTTCGAAAACGCATGATCTGATCGCTTCTTCGGTAACGCCGTCCAGCAATAATCGCTTTTCCGGACGCGCCGGCGTATCGTACTCTGCTCCGTTCGGTCTGACGCCTTACGTCAGTTACTCGACGTCTTTCCTGCCGACCCTCGGCGTCAATTACTACGGCAAGCCGTTCGTACCGACGACTGGTGCTCAGTTCGAAGCGGGCCTGAAGTTTCAGCCCGTCGGATGGAACAGCTTCATCACGGCATCCTTCTATAACATCAATCAAAATCATGTACAGACCACGGACCCGAATAACTCACTGAATACGATTCAGGTGGGGCAAGTACGCTCACGCGGCGCCGAGTTGGAAGCCGTCACAAATCTTCATCATGGGCTGGTGCTGCATGCGGCTTATTCGTTTGACGATGCCAAAGTCACTGAAACGACCGATGCCTCTCAGCTTGGCAAATACCTGGTGTCTGTCCCGCGGCAGACCGCCTCCTCTTTTCTCGAGTACTCGTTTCCGAAAGGCCCACTGGCAGGATTGGGCGCCGGATTTGGCACGCGCTATGTCGGCGTGCAGGCCGGCAGTGCCGATAATTCGCTTCAGCTGCCTGGGTACACGCTGTTCGATAGCTGGCTGCATTACGATTGGAAATTTGCACGTTTCAGCGTGAACGCGACGAATATCGGCGACAAGCGCTATGTCGGTGTTTGTAACTCGATCTCGTATTGCAACTACGGCTTCGCCAGGCGGGTCATTGGCAGTATTGCATTCCGATGGTAGAAGCAGAGAGACAAAGCGCGCACCAGGTGGCCCGGCTTCGCAAAGGATTCTGGCGGCATCCGCGACCGGTTTGGGTGCGCCGCGCCATGTTTCAGATCCACCTTTGGGTGGGAATACTGCTCTGTCTGTACGCGCTGATCATCGGAGTATCGGGTTCCATCCTGGTCTTCGAAGAAGAACTGGCGCGGCTGAGTTACCCGAAATTCATGCAGCCCTCGTCCGAGGTTACGGAACCGGTTACGGCTGCCCGCTTAGACCGTATCTCGCGCGCCGTCGAGCGAGCTTACCCGGAATGGCGGTTGGGCAGTATTTACTCTCCCGGTGTTCACGGCAGTAACTATGTCGCGATTATTTCGCGCGGCACGAAATACAGCTACGTCTTCGCCTCTTCCGCAGACGAGCGCCTATTGGGCATGCAGCCGCTCGACAAAGGGTGGTTGAACTGGGTCGCAGACCTTCATTTCCGGCTGCTCGGCGGAACAACCGGACTGGTTATCAACGGCATTGGCGCGGCTTGCCTGCTGCTCCTGTGTCTCAGCGGCATCGTGATCTGGTGGCCGGGAGTCAAAACATGGAAGCACGCGCTCGTCATCGATTTCCGCAGGCGCTGGAAGCGAATCAATTTCGACTTGCACAGCGCCATCGGATTTTGGACGCTCGGCATCATGTCGCTCTGGGCCATCTCGGGCATTTACTTTGTCTGGCCGGAGGTTTTTGTATCGGCTGTCC
>DATBGM010000237.1:0-21297 GCA_036557945.1 Bryobacteraceae bacterium
TGTGTCGGAGGTCATGCTGTACCCGATGATCGGGAAAGCGGCGAACGTCAAGCGGTTTGTATTGATGGTCGCGGTGCTTGGCAAAGTCGATTGGATACGCGCTACCGCTGCGTTTACATATTGCAGCGTCTGGAACATATCGACGCTCCAATTGAAGAACAGGTCAATCTCCGCCGATCCGCGGCTGGTGATGGAGAGCACATGATCCAATCCGGGAACCGCGTTTACCGCCTCTTCGATGGGACGTGTGATGACTACCTGCATCTGATCGATGGGCATAACGCCGTTGTCGACCGCGATCACAATACGCGGAAAATTCGTGGCCGGAAACACCGCAATCGGAATACGGTACGCCAGATAGACGCCCAGCACCGCCAAAGCAATGATGATGAAAAGGATCGGCTTGAGAAAACGCGCAGTCCAGTGTTCGGAACGGTCTTCCGTTTGTTGCCCTGGCCGAAGCGGCGTGAACACGCTCACTTCTCGTCTTCTCCTCCGGATTTCGTTACTTCGATTTTGACCTTGTCATCCAGACCGAGCGCGCCCTGCGTGATGACCCGCTCGCCTGGTTTGACGCCGCTGAGAATCTGTACGTCGTCGCCCGAGCGGATACCGGCTTTTACCGCCCGTTCATGTGAGCGGCCATCGGCGCCGGCGACCATCACTTTGTCGCCGCCTTCGTCGGAAGACAGGAGCGCCGCCGCGGGCACTACCACCGCGTCGGGAACTTCACCGGCATCGATCGACACTTGAACGGTGGAACCGAGTTTGAGCTTCTCGCCCGGATTTTGCGCTTCCACCCACACCTGCACCGTCGTCGTGTTCGGGTCGACCGCAGGACTCACCACGATCACCTTGCCCGTAAGTGTGCTGCCGGCGCCTGCTGTAATGGTTGCTGGCCGGCCGATCTGAAGCAGGGCCGCTTGCTGTACCGGGATGCTGGCGCGCGCGACCACGTGTGAAACATCCACGATCGAAAGCAGCGCTGAGCCTGCGCTCGCCATCTCGCCGACATTCAAAGGCCGGTCGGAAACGACACCGCTCATCGGGCTTCGCACTTCGGCATAGGCCGCCTGCGCAGCGGCGTTCTCAAAATGCGCTTTCGACGCGGCCATCTGCGCCTGCGCGCTCTTCAACTGTTCGGCGCGCCCCACGGTCTGGAGGGATTTCAAATGCTGTTCGGCGGTATCGAACTGGCTCTGCGCCGCAATCATCGCAACCTTGGCGTCGTCTACCAGCTTTTGTGCCAGTGCGCCTTCCTTCAGCAACGCGGCACGGTTTTCGTAGACACGCCGCGCGGCATCAAGCGCCTCTTTCGACGATTGCGCATCCGCCTTCGCTTTGGTTAAATCGTCCGGCATGATTGCCGCCGATGTGTTTTCGTAATTTGCTTTTGCCTGGTCGTAGAGTTCCTTGCTCTCCTCGGCCGCCGCAGCCAGATCGCGGCTTTCGAGTACGGCTAGCAACTGGCCTTCCTGCACGTGATCGCCGCGCTGAACCAGAAAACGCGCTACCGGCGCACTGATTTTCGGTGTGATGTTCGCCTGTGTCAGCGGGTGGAGCACGCCCTCCGCAGCGACGTACGAATGCAGATTCGCGCGGCGGGCTGTCGCTACCTCTACGGGAGCAGGCGCCGCTTCATCGGTTGCCGAAGGCGCAGCCTGATTGGACGGCTTCGAGCAGCAAGTGACGAAAAGCACTCCAGCGAACACTAAAACTGCGGGTTTCCTCATGGCTGCCCTGTCAATGTTTTCAGATTTTCGAGCGCAATACGATAACGAACCAGGCCGTCATCATATGCGCCCCGCGCTGTAGTGGCCGTATTCTGCGCATCCACCACTTCCAGTGTTGTCGACTCCCCGGCTTTGTAGCGCAGCAACGTCAGCCGCAAACTTTCATTCGACAAATTCGAGGATGAACGTAACAGATCAAGCTGTGCCAGCGCAATTTTCGCCTCCTGGTATGCCGTTGCAATGTCGGACTGCACCTGTTTCTGGGTGGTTGCGAGCTCGAGCTCCGCCTGCCGGCTCCGCAACTGTGCCTGTTTCACCTTGCTATGAATCGATCCCCAATTCCATAGCGGCACGTTGAGCGTCGCCATGGCCGAGTAACCGAGATTTTGCCGATAGGGCACGATGAAGTTTGGCAGGGTACTGCGGCGCGTGCCTTCCGTCGGCTCGTCGGTGCGCGCGGCAAACTGGTTGGCGTTGATGCCGTAGAAGACATCGAGACCGAGCGAGGGCAAATAGCCGTAACGCGCCACACTGACACCGAGCTTCGCCTGCCGAAGGGCCTCGCTGGTGGCACGCAGGTCCGGATTGCTGGCGCGCGCTTGCGCAACCGTTTCGGGCTCCGGCGGCAGCAGCCCGATTTGCGCCAGATCGTCAACCACGCTGTAGCTGACCTGCAGACTCGGGAATATGAGGACCGCCAGCGCAATTTTGGCTTTTTGATCCGCCAGTTGCGCTTCCGACACCTCGCGCTCGCGCTGCTGCGCCTGAATCTGCGCTTTGATCACATCGGCGTGCGCAGCCTCACCCCCTCGCTCCTGCTTTTGCGTGATATCCACAAACTGCCGCGCCTCATCGAGGCTGCGCTCGGTGTTACGCACCTTTCGTTCGGCGGAAACGATAGCGAAGTAGTCCTGAATCACAGTCGAGCGCAGTCCGCGGGCGGCTACCTCAACTCTCGCCTTTGCTACTGCTTCGGCTGCCGCTGCGTAACGAACTTCGCCGCCGCGCAAAAGCGCGAGCAACTCCTCGTGTGCGATGACCTGCTCGTTATAAACATGGACGCCGTCGTTCGCCACAAATACTCCGGATGGCGTACCGTTACCTTCGGTGTAGATGAACTGATTCAGAGCGCTCACTGAAGGCAGCGTCGCCGCCCGGGCCTGTTTTGTGTCCTCGTGCGCAAGCTGCGCGGCGATGTTGGCAGTCTGAAGCTGCGGGGCGTACTTCTGCGCCCGGACCAGCGCATCTGCCAGCGTAATCGTCTGGGCGCTTGCCGAGGCCGCAACGATCAGGGCGAAGAGGACCGTCTTCGTGAGCAATCGCTTTTATTTCAACAATCCATCCTGAAGAAATGCTGAAAGGCGCTGTTTGGCGGCGATTAAAGGCGAATGAACCACGTTGCTCTGTTATTCTCACGATTGCATGAGTGGGGTTGCACTCGACGGAAAACGTATCAGCCGCGAAATACAGGAGGAACTTCGACCTCGCATTGCAGCGTTACGGGCGCGAGGAAAGCCGCCCGGACTGGCCGTCGTACTTGTCGGCGATAATCCCGCCTCGCAGATCTACGTGCGCAACAAAATCCGCGCTTGTGAAGATCTCGGAATCCGCAGCGTGGAATTCATGCCACCCGGCGACATTTCGACCGATGAGCTGATCACGCTGCTCAAACCTCTGGCAGATGACGAAACCGTACACGGCATTTTGGTTCAAATGCCGCTGCCCAAGCAGATCGATGCCGAGCGTGTGGTCGGCGAAGTCGTGGACCCGGCGCGCGATGTGGATGGCTTCGGCACGCACAGCCTCGGACTGCTGGTGCGCAATAAGCCGGGTCCGCGCGCCTGCACGCCCGCCGGGATCATGGAAATGTTACGGCGTTATCAGATTCCCATCACAGGAAAACACGCGGTAGTCGTGGGACGCAGCGATATTGTCGGAAAGCCAATGGCGCTGTTGCTACTGCATCAGAACGCAACGGTCACTATTTGTCATTCGCGCACGAAAAATCTGGGGGAGGAGTGCCGGCGGGCGGATATTCTGGTCGCCGCGATCGGGCAACCCGCGGCGATTACGCGCGAGCACATTAAGCCCGGCGCAGTCGTGATCGATGTCGGTATGAACCGCCTGACGGAGGAATCGGCGATCAAGCGGCTGTTCAGCCACGATCCGCAGCGTCTAGCGGCGTTTGCGAAAAACGGCTCGACATTGGTGGGCGACGTGGAGCCGCTTGCCATGCAGGAGCTTTCTTCCTTCTATACACCGGTGCCGGGAGGCGTTGGACCGTTAACGATTGCCATGTTGATGTCCAATACGGTTGGACTCGCCGAGGGTAGCGTCTGGCGTGCTTAAAGTCGGGCTGACCGGAGGCTACGCCAGCGGGAAGTCCTTTGTGGCAAGCGAACTCGAGCGGCACGGCTGTCACGTGATTTACGCCGATAGGCTCGGGCATGCCGTTCTGGAGCTCTACGGCGAAGCCTATCGGCCGACGGTAGAAGCCTTTGGCACAGGCATCCTGGGATCGGACGGCACAATCAACCGCAAGAAGCTCGGCGCAGTAGTCTTTCATTCGCCTGAGATGCTGGAGCGATTGAGCGGGTTCGTGCATCCTGCCGTGTTCCGGCTCGAAGCGAAGATGCTGGCCGAATTTGAGCAGGCAGATCCTGGCGGAATCGCTGTGATCGAAGCCGCTATCCTGATAGAAACCGGCCGCTACAAAGTGTTCGATCGTCTGATTCTGACCGCCTGCAGCGAGGAGATCCAGATCGCCCGAGGCATGCATCGTGACGGCCTCACGCGCGAACAGGTACTGGCGCGGCTTTCCAAGCAAATGCCGCTCGCCGAAAAAAGACGCTTCGCGGATTACGTGGTAGATACAGGCGGACCCAAAACGGAAACCATCAAGCAAGTGAACAAAATCGTGGCAGAGTTGAAGGCGTTGCAGGAGAAGTGAGATGAAAGGCCGCGCCATTCTGTTCGGATTTGTGCTGACGCTCGGCTTCCTGTTTCTGACCTCGAAATCCAACTGGAACCTGCGCGATCTTGTCAACCCGTTTTTGCGCGCCGGCTTGAAATGGTCGGAACCCGCAGCCGTTCATGGCGCAGGGCTCACGGCCGAAGAACAGAACAACATCGATATCTATAAAACCGCGCGGCTCGCGACTGTCTATATCACGAGCACAACCGTGCGCCGCGATTTCTTTTACGGCCCGGTCGCTTCGGAGAGTCTGGGCTCCGGATTTCTGATCAACGACAGCGGATTCATTCTGACGAATTACCACGTCATTTCGGGCAGTAGCCGAATTCAAGTTACGCTTTACGATCAGACGCAGTATTTCGCAAAGGCACTCGACACGGATCGTTCCGACGATCTTGCGCTCATCAAGATCAGCCCGAAAGGGAAACTCCACTATCTGAATCTGGGCGACTCGGATCATCTGCAGGTCGGCCAGAAGGTCCTTGCCATCGGTGATCCGTTCGGGCTCGAAGGCACATTGACGGTCGGCGTAGTGAGCTCAATCGGACGCGCCATCAATGGCGAAAATCAGCAGCGGCTCGAAGGCATGATCCAAACCGATGCCGCGATTAACGGCGGCAACAGCGGCGGACCTCTGCTCGATTCGAACGGCTCCGTTGTGGGCATCAATACCGCCATCCTTGGACGGACGAATATCGGCATCGGATTCGCCATGCCGATTAATCGCGCAAAAGCGCTGCTCAGTGATTTTCAAGCGGGACGCATAACGGAGCGCCCGAAAGCCGGCGTGACCACGGAATTTGTAGCGGGCGATCTGGCCGAAGCGCTCGAGCTGCCGCGCCAGGGCGGGCTGCTGGTGCAAGGTGTCATCAGAGGTTCCTCGGAAGACATGGCCGGTGTGCGCGGCGCCCGCCAGGTTGTGGATATCGGCAATGTCGAGCTTGGTATCGGCGGCGACTTTATCCTGGCAATTGACGGCCAGCGCGTCCAGCGCGAAGATGCGCTGATTCGCGCGATTTCGCAGAAGCGCGTTGGCGACACGATCACGTTGACGATTTATCGTGGCCGGCGCACGATTCAACTTCCTGTAAAGCTGCTTCGTCCCCCGGCAGATGCGGGATAGATATTCCGCTGCGATACTCTGAATTCAGGCACCGTAAATCCGGCGACGGCGTGTGCGCTGCGCGCGCAAATGCTTGATAAATGTTGCCGGCGGGGAAATAAAAAATGGCTACGACAGTTATCGGAACGCGCGAGATTCGCCCTGTCCGTTTCTGGGACTCAACGAACGGACAGAAAGCGGTTATGGCAGTATCCGGCGTGATTCTGCTGCTGTTTGTCTTCTTTCACATGCTCGGGAATTTGCAGATTTTTGAAGGCCCTGAGCAGTTAAATTACTACGGCGCAGCATTGCGGCGATTTCCGGAAGCGCTCTGGGCCGTGCGCGCGATTCTGTTGATTGCAGTTGTTCTGCATATCTGGTCGTCGGTGAAGCTGGCCGTGCGCAAGACATCCGCGCGGCCTGCCGGTTACGCCAGGCGTAAGAATGTGAACTCATCCTACGCGTCGCGCACCATGTATTGGAGCGGTCCGATTCTGCTCGCGTTCATCATCTTTCATCTGCTGCATTTGACGACCGGCACAGTCCACCCCGGAGGCCGGTTTATTGAAGGGGACGTCTACCACAACATGGTGAGCGGCTTTCAGGTCTGGTATGTTTCCGCCTGGTACATCTTCTCTATGATTCTGCTCGGTCTACATCTGCGCCACGGCGCATGGAGCCTGTTTCAATCGCTCGGAATGAATCATCCGCGGCACACGCCGATATTGAAGAAAGCGGCCATGGTGTTTGCCATTGTGGTGGTTGCCGGTTACATTTCGATTCCCGTCAGCATACTGGCCGGATGGGTGAAGTAGCCATGGAGCTCGATGCAAAGATTCCATCCGGTCCGATTCAGGATAAATGGGACAAAGCCCGCTTCGATATGAAGCTCGTAAATCCGGCCAACAAGCGGCGACATACTCTGATTGTTGTCGGCTCCGGATTGGCCGGCGCATCTGCTGCTGCGACGCTCGGCGAGCTCGGTTATCACGTAAAGTGTTTCTGCTTCCAGGATTCGCCGAGGCGCGCACACTCGATTGCGGCGCAAGGCGGAATCAACGCCGCAAAAAATTACCAAAACGACGGCGATAGCATTTATCGCCTCTTTTACGACACGGTGAAGGGCGGCGATTTCCGGGCGCGCGAAGCGAATGTCTATCGCCTTGCACAGATCAGCGTAGAGATTATCGATCAGTGTGTGGCGCAGGGTGTTCCGTTTGCGCGCGAATACGGCGGCACTCTCACCAACCGTTCGTTTGGCGGTGCCCAGGTCTCGCGCACGTTCTACGCGCGTGGCCAGACCGGGCAGCAGCTCCTGCTAGGTGCTTATCAAGCGCTCGAACGGCAAGTTCATGCCGGTACGGTTGAGATGTATCCGCGCACGGAGATGCTTGACTTGATTGTTATCGGCGGTAAAGCGCGCGGCATCGTCACGCGTAATCTCGTCACCGGCGAAATCAACACTTATCTGGGCGACGCCGTGATCCTCGGCACCGGCGGATACGGCAACGTATTTTTTCTTTCCACGAACGCCAAAGGATCGAATGCAACCGCCTGCTGGCGCGCACACAAACGCGGCGCCCTTTTTGCCAATCCGTGCTTCACGCAGATCCATCCGACCTGCATTCCGGTTTCGGGCGATTATCAATCGAAGCTCACGCTGATGAGCGAATCGCTGCGCAACGACGGCCGTATTTGGGTTCCCTTGAAAAAGGGCGACAAGCGCCCGGCCGGCCAAATCCACGAAGCCGAGCGCGACTATTATCTGGAGCGCCGTTATCCGAGTTTCGGCAATCTGGTCCCGCGTGATGTAGCATCGCGCAATGCCAAGTATGTTTGCGATGAAGGCCGCGGCGTCGGGGAAACCGGGCTCGGCGTTTACCTCGATTTCGCTGATGCCATTCGCCGCCTGGGACGCAAAGCGATCGAAGAGCGCTACGGCAATCTCTTCGACATGTACCAGCGCATCACGGACGAAGATCCCTACAACGTGCCGATGCGCATTTATCCGGCCATTCACTACACAATGGGCGGCTTGTGGGTCGATTACAACCTGATGAGCACGATTCCGGGGCTCTTCGTCATCGGCGAAGCAAATTTCTCCGATCATGGCGCCAACCGGCTCGGTGCGAGCGCGCTCATGCAGGGTCTTTCGGACGGCTATTTTATCGTGCCTTACACGGTCGGCAGTTATCTGGCGACAAGCAAGCCGGGGCAGATCGACGCGAGCGATCCTGAAATCCGCAACGCGGTCGCATGCGTCGAGCAGACGATTCAGAAACTGCTTTCAATCAACGGCAGGCGAACCGTCGACTCCTTTCATCGCCAGCTCGGCAAGATCGTCTGGGACTACTGCGGCATGTCCCGCACAGCCGAAGGTCTTGAGACCGCGATCGACCAGATCCGTGCGCTGCGTGAGGAGTACTGGCAGAACGTGAAAGTTGCAGGGAGCGCCGACGATCTGAACCAGAGCCTCGAAAAAGCAAACCGCGTGGCGGACTTTTTTGAGCTTGCCGAACTGATGTGCATCGATGCGCGCGAGCGTAACGAGTCCTGTGGCGGCCATTTTCGCGAGGAATATCAGACGGAAGAAGGCGAGGCGCAGCGCGACGACGAAAACTATTCGTACGCTGCCGCCTGGGCTTATCGCGGGTATGGAAATTATCCCGAGCTATTTAAAGAGCCGCTCGACTTCGAATACGTTCTCCCGAGCCAGCGGAGCTACAAATAATGCGAGTCACATTGAAGGTGTGGCGGCAGCGAAGCCGCACGGCGCCGGGCAAGTTCGTCGATTATCCGGTCGAGAACGTTAACCCGGATATGTCAATGCTCGAGTGCCTTGACGTTTTAAATGAGGAATTAGTGGAACGCGGGGAAGAGCCGGTGGCGTTTGAGCACGATTGCCGCGAAGGTATCTGCGGTTCGTGCGGGTTCATGATTAACGGCGTTGCCCACGGCCCGCAGCGCGCCACAACCGTTTGCCAGTTGACCATGCGTCATTTCAAAGACGGCGAGACGTTAACGCTAGAGCCCTGGCGCGCGCGCGCCTTTCCGCTGATCAAGGATCTCGTCGTTGACCGCCGTTCCTTCGACCGCATCATCGCGTCGGGCGGATACGTTTCTGTTTCGACCGGCAGCGCGCCCGACGGTAACGCCATTCTCGTGCCGAAGGAAACAGCCGATCGTGCCATGGACGCCGCGGCCTGCATCGGGTGTGGTGCTTGTGTTGCGGCCTGTCCGAACGCTTCCGCCGCGCTGTTCACAGGAGCCAAAATCGCGCATCTCGGTATTTTGCCGCAGGGAAAGCCGGAGCAGGACCGGCGCGCTATCCGCATGGTTGCACAGATGAACGCGGAAGGCTTCGGCGGCTGCACCAACATCGGCGAGTGCACCGGTGTCTGTCCGAAAGAAATACCGCTGGAGGTGATCGCCGCCATGAACCACGATTACCTGCGCGGAAGCTGGCGTGCCCGCGACAACGTGGTGACGACCATTCGCCCGTTTACCGAATGGAGCACCGGCTCAAAGCTGAAAACGGATCTCTCCTCGGACTGATTACTCCGATACCGTAATCGTCGGCCGCGCTCTCTGCTTCGTCGCTTCGGCGCGCTCGATCACCTTTCGCGCCAAGGCATCGAAGTGAGCCGTCTGCGCGTTACCGTCGTCCAGCGTCGTGATCGGACGTCCGTTGTCGCCCATTTCGCGCGTCTTCGGATCAAGCGGAAGCTCGGCCAGCAACGGCACGTTCATCCTCTCAGCGGTGCGCGCGCCGCCGCCTTTTCCGAACACATAGAGACGCTCGCCCTTGTGCTCCAGATAGCTCATGTTTTCGACGATGCCGAGCACCTGTTCGCGTACCTGCTCAAACATATTCACCGCTTTGCGTGCATCTTCCAATGCGACATCCGAAGGAGTGGTCACCACAATCGCGCCGGTAAGCGGCGTCGTCTGAATCAAGGTAAGCTGCACATCGCCGGTACCGGGCGGCAGATCGATTACGAGATAATCGAGTTCGCCCCAGTCGACATTCCGCAGAAACTGCTGGATCACGCTGTTCAACATCGGCCCGCGCCAGACGAGCGGCTTGTCACCCGGATTCAGCAGCGCCATCGACATGAGCCGGATACCGTGCGCCTCGACCGGCTGAATGCGTTGCCCTAGCGCATGCGGCGTCTCGCGGATGCCCATCATCAAAGGAACATTCGGGCCGTACACATCCGCATCCAACAACCCGACGGTATGGCCAAGGCGTTTCAGACCGATGGCGAGATTCACCGCGACCGTGCTTTTCCCTACCCCGCCTTTGCCGGATCCCACGGCGATGATATTCTGCACACCGGTAATCGGCAATTTCGGCTGCTCGCCGTGACCTTGAGGACCCATACTGTCAAGCTAACATCCGTAACCGAGCGGCCGGCTACCGTGTTTCGCCGGCGTAGCCGCTAAACGGCAAACTCCGCTAACTTCGCGCGAATCGATTCCGGTACATCCGCCACCACCTCGCAGCAGTCCTCTTCGTACTTCTGCGACACCACCGCTGCGCGCTCGTGCAGCAGATGCAGCATCCGGCCCTCGCCTAACGGCAGCCGGAAGCACTGGCGCGAAACCGGATCCTGGACCAACTGCCCGTCAATCTTTTCGAGCAGCTCGCCGATGCCGGCGCCGGTCTGCGCCGAAACCAGAACCGCCTCGGTCGCATTCTGCCGCGCAGTCTCCCCGAGCAGCCGGTGCGTCAGCGTCTCCAGATCCTGCAAGCGATCCGCCTCGGTAAGCAGATCGCTCTTGTTCAGCACAAGCATTTGCGGCGTCGTCTCTGCGCCGATCTCCGCCAGTACTTTCATCACATGACCGGTTTGCTCTGGCGCTTCCGGCGATGTGATGTCCACCACGTGCAGCAGTAGCGCCGCCGCTGCCACCTCCTCCAACGTCGCTCGAAACGCGTCTACCAGAGTCGTCGGCAAGTTGCGAATAAAACCCACGGTGTCGCTCAATAGCACGCGTCTCTGTGAAGGCAGGCGGACCTGCCGCACAATGGGATCGAGTGTCGCGAACATTCTTGCATCTGCCAGCACACCCGCACCGGTCAGCCGGTTAAACAAAGTGGATTTGCCGGCGTTCGTATAACCGACCAGGCTCACGGTTGACAGCGGCACCGCCTGGCGCTGCGAGCGCTGTACCCCGCGCGTTGCGCGAACCCGCTCCAGCTCCGAGCGCAGTTTTGCAATCCGCTGTCCGATGCGCCTCCGGTCCGTTTCCAACTGTGTTTCACCGGGACCGCGCGTCCCGATACCGCCTCCGAGCCGCGACATTTGCGTGCCCCGGCCCGCCAGCCTGGGAAGCAGGTAATTCAGTTGGGCCAGTTCCACCTGCAACTGTCCTTCGCTCGTTCGCGCACGGCGCGCAAAGATGTCCAGAATGAGCTGCGTCCGATCAAGCACTTTCACACCCAATCGCCGTTCGAGATTTCTAAGCTGAGTGGGCGTCAGCTCATGATCGAAGATGACCACGCCGATATCTTCGCCTTGCACTCGAGCCTTTATCTCATCTACCTTGCCGGAACCCACCAGGGTGGCGGGGTCTAACGCAGGCCGAGACTGGAGAAAGCGATCGCGAACGTCGGCTCCGGCGCTGGCAGCAAGAATGGCCAGCTCTTCCAGTGATTCCTTAGCATCCAGAGCAGAACTAGTTGAAAGGAAAGCAGCTCCTGATCGCGCGCTAAGCTGGACACCCACCAGAAGCGTGCGCTCTTTGGAAGCTGCCACTACTCGAGGCCTTCGCCCGGCTCGGCAACCGGCTGCGGTACCCCGGGGGTAACCGGTCCGGGAGCGTGGACCGGCCGCGAGACCACCACCGTCGAGATCGCATGCTTGAAGATGAGCTGTTCCTGGTTATTCGATTCAAGGACGACGGAATATTTATCGAAGCTCTTGATCCGTCCCGAGAGCTTGACACCGCTCATCAGGTAAATCGTTAAAAATGTTCGGTCTTTGCGGGCATTGTTGAGAAAGGCCTCTTGAATATTCTGCGCGAGCTTTTCCATGTTGTTTTCCTTATTCGTTTCGCAGCGCGGGTTATAGAGAGGGACAAGACGTAGCGAGACGCGGGCACTTAGACTGAATCCAGTTATCTGGATTATACGCGCAAACGCCATGTTTCACGGCTTGTGAAGCATTTCGGCAGCGCCCCGCAGCCGATTTGCCACACCCGCTGGACCGATACGGCTCGGACAAGTAGGACTTGCCGGACTACCCCGTTTGAAAGTTGCGCTCCGCTTGCTGAGAATGACGAGAGACGGACTAACGGAGCCATGTACGCCCAACCCAAAGCACTCATCTTTCTCGGTCCGCCGGGTTCCGGCAAAGGAACACAGGCGGCGCGGCTGTCGGCGGCCTTGGAAATTCCGGCGATTTCAACAGGCGACATTCTGCGGCGTGAGTGCCAGTCGGGTAGCCGGCTCGGACGTAAAGTTGATACGACGCTTCGTTCCGGTGGGCTGGTTGACGACAATCTGATGAACCAGATCGTGGAAAACCGGCTGGCGCATAAAGATTGCAAGGGAGGTTGCATCCTCGACGGGTTTCCCCGGACGGTAGAGCAGGCGCGGCACCTGGATAGCGTGTTGCGGCATGTGGGTATGCGCAAACCAATTGTCTTCGATTTCGCGGTTTCGGCAGAGGCGCTTATCGAGCGGCTGGCCAGGCGGCGTCAGTGTCCGACCTGCGGCCGGATATACAGCTCGGATCCCGACAACTCCGGCCCGGTGGTTGTTTGCCGGAATGACGGCGCCAAGCTGGTAACTCGGGCCGACGACCGCCCCGCTGTGGTCGAGGAGCGCTTCCGCGTCTACGAAGAGAATGCCCGCCATCTCTTCCTCTTTTACCAGCGCGTCGAACTTCACCGGATTAAGGCCGGTCAGCCCGTTGACGACGTTACGGACCAACTCTTACACGCTCTGGGCCTTTCGGGTGTGGGGCGTCGCGTGGGCACACCTTCGAAACTCGCGGTCGCCACTTGCTAAAAACTGCTGAAAAAACTCTTGCGCAGGCAATTGGGCAGGCATACGCTTGTAGAAACGGTATGACGTTCCTAAACATTTTCCGCAGTTTGTGTATTTTATCCGGTGCGGTAGCCGGCATAATAGCCGCTGCGGCCAAAGACCGCGACAAAAGAAGCCGTCGCGAAGCGTCAGCCCAATCGGCTGCCCAGCGCCGTGACTACTTCTCCATTACCAAGGCGCGTGGCAAGCCCGTCGATCCAAAATGGATCCTCCAGGGTTTCGGCCGGTTCGAATGCCTCCTCTTCTTCAATACCTGGCGTGAAGCGATGGATCAAGCAAGCTTCCAGATCGAACATCTGGCGGCAGGCGAACTCATCCAGCTCGAACGTCACTGACCCGGGATTTGACTGAAGACGGTATAGCGGCGCGCTGATCACTGCGGACTGCACAGAATTGTTGTCTTATTTTCTACCTTTTCTTCGTCCATCAATAGTATGGGCTTGATTCTTCTGGTAATCATTCTCATCCTGCTGATTGGCGCCTTTCCAGCCTGGCCCTACTCGCGCGGCTGGGGATACTATCCTTCCGGCGGGTTGGGCCTTATTCTGATCGTCATCATCGTGCTGCTGGTGTTGCGGGTCATTTAGCGCACCTGGTCTCAAAGACACCCACCATCCAACGAGCCCTGGTTCAGCGTGCGGGCTGCTATGGCTGCTTGAAGCGGTACTCAGGCTTCAAATCGCAGTGAAACTGTTTGGTCCCATCGGCTGTCGTTTTTTCACTGCAAACCGCCCAGGAGAGCAGCAGATTGGGCCCGAGCGGATAAATGATGTCATGGCCGCCGACCTCTGCTTCGATGCTCGCACCGCGAGCGCTGGCGGGAAGTGTGAAGTTCATGCTTGATCCGAAAATCGCGGCATAAGCTTCCCGCACGATCTCAATCGGCCGCGTCTGGGTGACCTCCGCTTCCAATAACCAGGTGACCGGATCGGACCAGTTACGAACCGATACCTTCAAATTGCGGCCGTTATCGACCGGAGTTTCGGACTCGACGCGGCTGAACGGACATGGCCCTGCGATGCAGGAGAGACGGATGTTGCGAAATTCGCCGCCCTGGCCTTCCACTACGATTGAGCCGATGCTCGCTTTCCATTTGCCGTCCGGTGAGCACGGCGCATGGTTATCGCAGGGAACATTGCCGGTATTGACGATTTGAAATGGTCTGGAGACGCTGCCCACATTGTTTGTAATCGCACTCTGCTCCGAGTAGCGCACGCGCACGTTGTTGGAGATCAGAACGGGATGAGCGACCGGTTTTGTAGCGGCGCGGGTGGCCGACTCCAGCCGCAGGATCTGAAGCTGCTTCGGGTCGTGAACAATAAAGTCGCGTGGCTTATAACCTGCGCTCCAGGCATGCAGCCGGATGAAAGCGTTAGCTGTTTCCGAAGGAGGCAGTGACAAGGTAAACAGACCGGTAGCGTCGCCCCGAACGCTGACGCGATTGCGGCTGCTGGTGGCAGTAACCGTGGCGTAGCCGATAGGGCTCTGTTTCTGGGGATCCTTATCGTCGACAAGCACGACTCCGGCAATGAGATACGGCGGGTTGGGGCGGCTCTGTCGAATAATGAAGAGTGCACCCAAAACGACAACGGCCAGGCTTAATGCTCCACCGCTCCAGACAGCAGTTTTTTGTTTTGCGGTCATCTCTTCCCGATAGAACCACCCACAAAGATTGTGCGTTCGAACATTTTTCAGCTTAATCAGCAGCTTTCACGCCGCGGCCTGCTTTGGCGCTTGCTTAGCGGACTGGCGATCGGGCCGGCTTTGGGCCACAGCCGCGCGCAAGACAACGCGCCGGTAACTTTTTCGCCGGAGTTCTCGACGGCGACGCTTTCCGACGAGGACCAACGACTCCTGGAAGACATGGAAAAAGCCAATTTCCAGTTTTTTTGGGAACAAGCCAATCCGCAGACGGGCCTTGTCAAGGACCGCTCGAGTGTTCAGAAGCCGGATCACTCAACCGTAGCCAGTATAGCCGCGACCGGATTTGGTCTGACTGCAATTTGCATTGGCGAGCAGCGGAAATATGTGCCGCTGGCCGATGCGCGCGAACGCGTCATTACGACGCTGCGCTTCCTGTGGGAGAAGATGACGAACCATCGCGGCTTCTTCTATCACTTTGCGGATGTCAACACAGGCGAGCGAATCTGGGATTCCGAAATTTCCTCAATCGATACCGCACTCCTCCTCTGCGGCGTGCTGACTTGCAAACAGCATTTTCGCAGTCCGCAGATCAACCGGCTTGCGAGCGATATTTTTAATCGTGTTCAGTGGACCTGGCTGAGCGAAGACACCGAGTTGCTGCCGCACGGCTGGTCGCCTGAGGGTGGATTCCTGCCCTATAAATGGAGTGACTATAGCGAGCTCATGATGATGTACCTGCTCGGCTTGGGTTCGCAGCGATATCCGCTCCCGCTCGGCGCCTGGAAGGCGTGGAAACGGAAAACGTTCGAATACGAGGGGCTGCGTTACATCGGCTCATTTGCGCCGCTGTTTGTGCATCAATACTCGCAGGCTTGGTTCGATTTTCGCGGCAAGCAGGACGAGTATATCGACTATTTCAAGAACTCGATCATCGCGACCGAAGTACACAAGCGTTTCTGTATCGCTCTTTCCAAGCGCTTTCCCGATTACAGCGAGGATCTGTGGGGCATCACCGCGTCGGATTCGGCGCACGGTTATGTCGTCTGGGGCGGTCCGCCGGAAACCGGACCGATCGATGGAACGGTGGCACCCAGCGCGCCTGCCGGTTCCCTGCCGTTTCTGCCGCATGATACCTTGCGCGTTCTGCATAATATGCGCAAGAATTACCCGCAATCGTGGAGCAAGTACGGCTTCGTGAATGCCTTCAATCCGCTGACGAAGTGGTACGACACCGATGTAATCGGCATCGACACCGGAATTTCCATGCTGATGGCGGAAAATCTGCGGACGGGCTTTGTCTGGGATACGTTTATGAAAAATCCCGAGGCAACGCGCGGTCTCGAGCGCGCAGGCTTCCGGAGTTTTTAAGACGCTTACTGCATCAATTTTCGTGAAAGATAGGTAAACTCAACAGCATCCGTCCGAGCTTCCTGCTTCAGATCGGCGCCGGCTCCATGGCCGCCTTCGATGATCTCCTCGTAGAAAAACGGCTTGCCGAACTCCTGCATCTTTGCAGCGAATTTGCGGGCGTGTACCGGACCGACGCGATCGTCTTTCGTAGTTGTGAAGATGAGAGGCTCGGGATAAACAATATTGTGCTTGAGCTGATTGTAGGGCGAAATCGAGGCGAGAAACGCCCGCTCATCCGGATTTGATACAGATCCGTATTCGCCTACCCATGAAGCGCCGGCAGCAATGTGCTCGAAACGGAGCATATCCAGCAGCGGAACCTGAATTACAACCGCATGCCACATCTCGGGATGCTGCGTCATCTCCACACCGACGAGCAGGCCGCCATTGGAACCGCCCTGAATGCCGAGACGCCGTGAAGAAGTGATCCGACGCGCCACCAGGTCGTGGCCCACGGCTGCGAAGTCATCAAAGATCCGCTGCCGGTGAGTTTTCAGGCCCGCTTCGTGCCATGCCGGGCCGAACTCTCCCCCGCCCCGGATATTCGCAAGGACAAAAACGCCACCCCGTTCGAGCCACAGTTTACCGAGAATCGCGGAATAGTAGGGTGTATTTGAGATCTCGAACCCCCCGTAAGCGCTGAGCAGCGTGGGATTCGTTCCGTCATGTTTCAAGTCTTTCCGGCGGACCACGAAGTATGGAATCTTCGTCCCGTCCTTCGACGTCGCTTCGAATTGTTCGACAACATCGCGTGAGCCGTCGAATTGCGGCGGCCGCGCTTTTACCTGCTTCAACGTTCCGGACGTGGCGTCGCCGAGCCATAGCGACGATGGTGTTAGAAATCCTTCCAGCCCTAAAAAGAACCGGTCGTCGGTCTGGTTTGTTGTCTCTATGGACACGCTAAGATTGGCGGGAAGATCCAATTTTTTTCGCGTCCATTTTCCGCCCCCGTCATGCATGTAGACATAGGCTCTTCCCTGCACGTTTTCCAGCGTCGTCAGGACCAGCCTGTCCTTGGTTGCCGCGAGGCTCTGCGCGAACTCTGTCGCGGAAGGCGCGAAGACCATTGCCGGTTTCAAATGGGCCGGATCCTTTTTTACGGCATTTACATCAAGCGCAAGAATCGAACCCTGCACGAAACGCGCATTCTGCCCGTCCGGTTGCCAATCCTGATCGAGCCTGACGATCATCTCCCCGTCCACTAAATCGCTGATGGTCGCCTTCGCCGGCAAACCGATGAGTTTCGGCCCCTCGGTAGTCAAAATGAAATATTGGTTTTCGAAGAACGTTACTTCTCGAAATAAAATCGGAACACTGTGGCCTGCACCGTCGCACAAGACATTCACGCCTGCCCGCATGTCGCTTCCTTTACCACGAAAGACTTCCCTGGCTTGCGATAGCGGCTGACCTCGTTGCCAACGCTTCACCACAAACGGGTATCCGGACGTAGTCAAGGTGCCTGCGCCCCAATCGCGAGCAACTAGCAGCGTGTCCCGATCCAGCCATGCCATCTCCTGCTTGGAGTGGGGAAGGACGAAGCCGCCCGGAACGAAGTCGCCGGTTTTCAGGTTAAACTCGCGAGCCGTGATCGCGTCCTCGCCGCCCGCCGACAGCGCGACCAGGCACCACTGGTCCCCCGGGTAGAGACAGCTCAGTCCTTTCTGCACCCAACTTTGTTTGTCCTGCTTCGCCAGCGCGTCGTAGTCGACCACTGTCGTCCAGTGCGGCTGCGAGGCCACGTAGTCGCCAAGCGAGGTGCGCCGGAGAATACCTCGAACGTGGGCAGCGTCCTGCCAGGTGTTGTAGACTTCACCGGCATGAAAGTCAGGCGAGGGCAGCCGGTCCTTTGACTCGAGTATCGTAAGTGCTGATGCTTTAAGAGTCGCGAACTGCGGATCGCTTTCGAGTACTTTCGCAGTGCGTTCGTTTTCCGCTTTTACCCACGCCAGTGCCCGCTTTCCCCATACATCCTCCAGCCACAGATACTTGTCTTCCGTTTCGGAAAGAAGACTTGCAGCAGCGCCCGCCAGGAGAAGCAAAACGATAGTTAACTGTTTCTTCATGCCGTTAAGGTGGTTGACGATATCACATCGAATCTGTAACGGAGCAATTTACAGCGATTTATGCCGAGGCTGAGCCGGCACCGGAGTGGATCGCGCCCGAGGGCGTTTTGTGCATCGCTGACATGGCTATTTCGCCAATCGAAATCTTCGCAGCAGTGGACGAGAGGCTCGAAGCAGGCGACGAATAAAAAAATGCCGCTCCAGCTTTATCAGATTGCGCCGGAGCGGCTGAGGGAAACAAGTTCAAAAGTTCTTGCCTGGATGCGCATTCGTAAGCTTTAGCGATGGTGGCCACCTCCGCCGTGGCCACCACCTCCACCATGACCGCCGCCTCCGCCACGATTGCCGCCGCCCGCGGAGAAACCGCCGCTGCGGCTCCCTCCGAATGAGCCGCTGCCACGCGAAAATCCGCCCGAGGGAGCGCTGAAACGCGGAGTGCTCGGGCGGCTCGGCGCACTAGAAAAACGCTGCTGCCCGCCGTCGAATCGTGGGCTGCTGTAACGCGGTGCGCTCATCGGCGGTTGTGCGTTAAACCGCGGCGCGTTGTAGCGAGGTTGAGCGTCGAAACGCGGCGCGCTAGAGCGCGGTGCATTAGGTGCAGGCGCATTGTAACGGGGCGTAGAGAACGACGGCCTATAGGCTGAGCGCGGAGTGGGAGTGGCGGCGGGGGCCGAATTTCGCCGCGATGGCTCGGGCTGGCCAAAACGATGCCACCCGCTGCCCTCGTTACCCCCAACAAAACCCTCACGCAGCGCCCCACCATTACCCGGATCGCCGAAACGCTGCCAGCCGTTCGCCGACGGCCGGTTCGAGTTATTAGCATTGCCGCGGCTTCTATAATTCGGCTGCATATTTGGCGGGACGCCATGTGAGGGCCGCTGCGTGTTTTGCGCTACCGGGCTGACGGCCGCTCCAAGTCTCTCCGATCCAAACCGGCTCTCTCCGGGCCTGCTCTCTCCAAATCTGGACCAGCCGTTGCGCGCAGGAGCAAAAGACTGCCCAGGCTGTCCGCGGAATGAAGGCGCCAGATTGTTGCGAAACTGCGCGCCGTTGAAGAAGCGGCGCGTCGAAACCGATGCCAGTCGCGGATTTGCGACAGCATTACGTGTTGAGAATTGATAGCTCGCGCGCGTTGGTGCGACCGGCATACGACCGCCACGAAATGCGCTGGCATTCACCAGTTGCGCCCGCGACGCCTGCAGGAATCGTTGATGCGGGCCGCCGAACGCGTTGTAGCGCGCCATCATCGCTCCGCCCCGATACGCCGCGTTGCGGTACATGTGGCTAACATCGGCATTATGTGTGAAACTGCCGTATGGCCGGAGACCGCGGCCACCGTATCCGTAACGGTCCCAGCCGTGGCCGTACCAGCCAGGTCCCCACCAGCGATGAAAGCGTTCGTAGGGCGCAAGGGCACACCACCCGAGTCCGCCGAAACCCACGCTGACACCGAAGCCGCCCCAGCCCCAAAAACCCACCAGGGCGGGACTCCAGTAATATGACGCACGCACCCCACCCGGCCACCAGCACCAGCCGTAGCCGCCGTTATAAAACCAGCGCCCATAGTGATAGGGCGCCCAGCCCCACGGCGCGGAATCGACCCATGTCCAGCCGTAGTAATCCTGCCATGCCCACTCGCCGTCGCTGTATGGCGACCAGCCGGCCGGCATGGATTGGGGCGCCCATACCTGGCCATATTGCGAAGGAACCCAGTTGCCGTACCTGTCGAGGTCTGCTGCGCCTGCGATGTCGGGACTTACATAGCGATAGCTCTGCGCGCGCGATAAGTCACTATCGCGGTGCTCGCTCCAGTCGTCGAATTGATCACGCGCGAGTTCAAAGGTTGTGCGAAACTCAGGATCGTTGACATCTCCACGCACAACAAGGGTTTGTCCGCCGGGCAAACGCTCGGAGCCGCGCGGGCCGAAGATTTCACCCTCACCGGAACGAGCGGTGATTTGAGTAGTGCCGTCGTCAAGGACAGAAATGCGGAACTCACCTTCACCCAGCGGCCGGAAGCCGACGTTCAGCGTGTCCACTTCGACCTGTGCGTCCGAGCTGCGCAGCACGCGATAGATGATGGTGCCTGCACCAAGCTGAATCTGATAGCGGTGATATTCGAGACTGGCCATGGCGACGTCCGTATCGGGCGCCAGCCGGACCAGATTAGCTGAATCGAGCTCGATTTCGGCGCGCGAGCCGTTCGAAGTCTGCAGATGATCCTGGGTCATCAGCGGCGCATTCTGTACAGCGGCCGTCAGCTCGCCGTTATCGCCCCGTTTCACGTTCACATCGCCCTGCACGATGCTGATGCGGGCGACGCCGTGCTTCTGATCGGCAGCGGCATCCTGCTCCGGTGTCGTCTGGATATTCGGATCTCCGGAGGTTTCTGCTGCGGATGGATCGGATGGTTGAGGAATAGCCGGATAAGCAGCACGCGTCTGTTCGTCGACAGGTCCGGAGTATTGGGCAACAGCCAGATTCGGATTCACGCCAAACAACGCCATGGTAAAGGCGACGAGAATTGTGAGCGCGCTACGGAACATGCTGCGTCCTTTTAGTTACACGTTGGCTTCCAATTTCTAAATGCTTGGATAAAGCGGGGTTATGTCATTCACTGTGGAGGGCGACTGGTTGAAATGCACCAGCATGGGTTCCGTTGGGCCAATACTCCCGGCCTATTCGGCTCGCAAGGCGGTCATCGGATCTATGCGGGCAGTGCGCAACGCGGGAAACAGGGCAGCTCCAAGTGCCACGACGGCTAGTATCAGCGGCACGAGTACGAAGGTCCAGGCGTCAACCGGACTCGTTTCGTAGAGCAGAGTCGAAAGTGCTCGGCAGACCGCCAGAGATGCGCCAAGGCCAATTGCGATTCCTGTTCCGCATAATCGTAGACAATGCTCGAAAACCAGAACCAGAAGGTCGCGTCGATTTGCTCCAAGAGCGATTCGCACGCCGAACTCCTGCCTGCGCTGCGCGGCGTTGTATGCGAGCAGTCCGGCAATCCCGAGCGTTGCGAGCAGCAGCGCGGCAATTGCGAACGAAACCAGAAGCCACGTCCGAAAGCGCTCCGCCGACAGCGACTGGTCGAGCACCTCATCGAGTGTCTCGATTTTCCCCACCGGAAGGCTGGGATCGAGCCGGTTGATCTCACGCCGGATTGCGTTTGCCAACAAACCCGGATCGCCCGAGGTTCGCACGACCACATTCATCTGATTCACCCAGTCCTGCCAGCTCGTGAGCAGCAGCAAGCGCGGAGCATTGCTGTTAAGCTGCGCCTTTACATCGGCCACGACGCCCAGGACCGTCAACCA
>DATBGM010000238.1:0-34736 GCA_036557945.1 Bryobacteraceae bacterium
CAGTCTTGCTCCTTAACGAAGGCGCGGCTATACGGTGCAATAAGAGGATAGAAGCTCTGGGGCAAACCAACTGGATGCCATGCCGAAGCACCCGGTGATCGGGTCGCTGCTTCCACGCAGCTTAACTCCGTCGGATACACCCGCACTCTCTCGCCGCGCATACCCGCTAACACTCCCTCGCTCAGTCTCCCACAGCCTTTCGCCTCCATGTTTCCGTGATCCGACCCGAGGACGACCGAATAACTGTGTTCTAGTAAAAACTTCACCATTCGATAGATATAGCGGCGGTCGCTCCATTGTCGGACCTGCTGTTTCAATCCGGGCTCGCCTAGCCTCATACCGTGAGCGATTTCGTCCACGGTTCCTACCACAACCCCGACTACTTTCGGCTCTTTCTGTGAAACAGCTGTCATGAATTCAGCGAGGTTCTCTTCCGAATCGCATTCCTTCCAATACAGAACTTCCCGCCGCGTTAGGTGGTCCGCAGCCCAGAACTCATGCCAAGCCGTTTCCTCGCGCCCGGTGTTGTCGATGCTGCTAGCGAATTCATAGGGGCGTTTGCCCGAGAAGATTGCTTGACGCGAAATAGACACAGACGCAGGCGAAAACGCCTACTCCACACGATCAAATCAACAGTTAGAACGAGACTCGGAATCGACGCTTCAGGAGGAGGGCGGTGGCCATGGAGAATACCAGAAACCAGACGATCCAGTGAAGGTCCAGGCCGAGCCAGTGGAGCTTGGCGGGCGGATAAGGGATTTCAATCCACTCCACGTTTGCATCGCGAATGCGCTTCTCCACCGGATGCCAAAGCAGGTCTGTGCTCGAACCCACCCGCCGGTCCGACAAATAGCGAGGGCCTGGGCCGGAGGTAATTTTCTTCTCGACCTCTTGCCGCGGCAGCAGGAAGCGAAGGTATCCCGAGACGGGGCGCTCCGGACGAACACGCCAGCTCACCTCGCGCTCACCCATGATACGGACGGCAGGCGTTTCGACGACGATACCCGCGGGCGCCTCGAGCGTAGGAGGCGCTTCCGAAGCTACCAGCGGGTGGGTCAGTTTCATCGTGACGATGGCTTCCCGGCCGACCGGCAGCGGAGACATGCCATAGAACGCTTCCAGGTGAACGAAAAGGATCGCCATCGGAATGGTCAGAATGAGCGCCGGCACCAACATCAGACCGATGTAGCGAAGATTTGCCCAGAGCAGCGCTTTCTGCGCCTGCCAGACGAGCGCCGGCTCGTCGGTAAAGAGCCGCAGCTCGTAGAGATGTGCCTGGAGCTTCTGCTTGGCGGCGCGAATGGCCTTCTGGTTCGAGGTATGGGCGAAAACCCAAAGCATGGCGACGCCGACCAATAAGCTGATCGGGATCAAGGTCCACATCGGGTTCCGGCCTTCAAACAGTATGAGAATGTTGCCGAGCAGTCCGGCCGTGATGCTGCGAAAGAAATCCACGGTCTATTCCAGGTACCTATTCCAAATACCTATTCCAAGTACCCCAGGCCCTTCAGCTTTTTCACGATCTCCTCGTCCGAGTCGGCCTGCTCGATTTTGGACAACTCTTTCTCGAGGACATGTATCACGAACTCGTCGGGCGATGAATAGCCGGCGGCTTTCGAACATCGTTCGATGCGCTGTATTAAGTCCTTGTTTAGCTTGACAGTCGATTTGAACATGAAACTTTCCCGCCTTCTAATAAATCGTATGACCGATCATATCGGCCGGTACGGGCACTCCAAACTCGCTCAGGATCGAGGCGGTCAGGTCGTACAAGTGCGGATCTGCCATCCGGCTTTTGCGATTGCTGATCAGCACGCCCGGAACGAACTTTGCCGAAATGCAGTGATCGCCCCGCCACTCTTCGGTGTTGTCTTCGATGAGCCTGGCCGGGATCGCGCCGAGCGCGGTCTGCCAGGAGGAGCGATATCCGGGGTAGTAGCCCACGAGCATATCCGGGGCCGACTCGAGCGCTTCCCCGTGAAATTCTTTGGCAGGGAGCGCCACGTTGTAGACTACCGGCTTGCCGTTGTCAGGATCGCGAAACTGGAGCAGACGTTCCTTGATTTTCTCCAGCAGGGCATCGGCCTCCGGTCCGGGATTTACGATGCCGTTGCGTTCGCGTCCGCGCAGGTTGAGATACAGGCCATTCAAGCCGACCGAGTACGCCTGGGTGGCGGACCAATCCACATGCTTAAACAACTCGTCCGGCCCGGTGTTCTTAGGGTCGTCCAAGGTCAGGAAGCCCTGCTTCATCAGCCAGGTATTCAGGTGAACGGCACGGTCGAAGGCGGTGAATCCGTGATCGGACATCACGACGAGGTGCGCATCCGGGACCTTCGCCCGGACCCAGCCGACGGTATTGTCCACCAGCTTGTAAGTGTCGAGCAACTGGTCCTCATACTTGCCCCAGAGCATGTGCGAGTTCTGATCGACGCCAAAAAAATGAAAGAAGAGGACACCATCGCTGAAGTGATCGAGGCCGTAGCGGAGCAGCTTGAGATTCTGTTCGGAGACCTGCCGGCTCTGGGACAGGTATTCGTCGCGATTGAAAACCGCTTGCCGGAGGGCGGAGGTGTCCTGGGCCATGCCCTGGGTGTAGAAGGGACCGATGGCGCGGAACAGCTCACGGCTGTAGGAGCCCGGCGCGGTAATAGGCAGCTCGGGATCGCCAGGATCGATGTTGACGGGAGAAATGTAGACCGCGAAATCCGGCCGCAGCTTTTTGGCATAAATGCGGAACATGCCCGCGGCGCTCTTTACTTCCGGAATTAACGGGAAACGGGTGTGAATCCAGTCGGACCACTCGCCTTCTCGCAGGACGACGTGGGTATCGCCGAGGTCGAAGCGCGCTACCGGGGTCGACGGGTCCAGGTGCACGGTTACGGTCACATAAGAGGGCGCGCGGTCCTTACGCAGAGTATTGTCCGGGCCTTGCACGCGCAGGTCGACCTGGTAATCGTTCAGTTGAACCTTCACGATTTCACCGCCCGGCACTTGCCGGCTCTTCTGCTTGGGATCATCGGTGAAATAGGCGAAGGTGCCGAAAGTACCGCGCAGGTCCGGCGTTCCCATGCCCGAAACCGCGTGTCCCTCTTCGCATTCGATCGGCGGAAAGTTGGTCGGCATGCGGATGATGTTGGCCGGAACATGATGCTCGCCGAGGATCTGCCAGAAAGGCGTGCCTTTGCGGAATGACTTAACCTCGCCTTTCGATAACGGCAGGACATAGGGGCCGATCGAGATCGTCCGGCCTCCCTCGGCCGTCTGAGCCATGGAGGAAAAAGGCATCAGGGTCTCGGGATTACGGTGCACAAAGTCGTAGATGCCATGGCCGCCCGGGTCCATGCCGGTGATGAAAGTAGACCAGGCGACCGGGCTCTGCGGCGGCATGGTGGTGCCCAACCGTTTGAACTCGCCGTCCTGCCGAAGACGGTTCAAATTGGGAAGAGAGTCCCAGTGCCGTTCCAGAAACTGGGGATCCATGCCATCGATGCCGAGTATCACGAGGCGCTTACCCTTGGCCGCCAGCGACCCGGCATGGGTTCGCGTGCAGGAGCACAGAGCAATCGCCAGCAGCGCGCAAAGAAGAACGGCGGGGCACACTTTGAGCTTGCGCGGGGTTTCGGCCCCGCAGAATCTTGCAGCCATCATCGCTGTTCCCATCCGCTCAGGGCATATCGAAAACGCACTTGCCCTCGATCCATGCGGGAGGCTTCAGCCCGAAGAGCTTCAGTGCTGTGGGGGCCATGTCCTCTATGCCCGGATTTTCGGCATCGATTTTGCGATTCGAGAACAGCACGCCGGGCACGAGGAGAGGATCGACGCAATGATCACCGCTCCACGCTTTGCAGTTGTCCTCGAACACCGATGCCGTCACCTTGCCGACGGCGGCGTCCCACGAGGTGCGATAGCCTTCGTTGTAGCCGACGATCAAGTCCGGCGCTTCGGCCAGGTAGGGCCCTTTATATAACGCGTTGGTCGGGTATACGGTACGGATTCCGACCTCGTTCCGCTCGGGATCGACGAGATTGGAAAGTTTCGCGACGAGTTCCTGCTTAAGCGCCTCCGCCTCGGCACCGGGTTTCACAATGCCCTGCGCCTCTCGACCGTCGAGGTTGAGATAGAGGCCGCCTAGACCGAGTGTGTACGCGCGCGTCCGGCTCCAGTCGACGCCTTTGAAGTACTGGCCGCTCTCGCGCGAGCCGTTCTCGAGCGTGAGGTAGCCGTTATCGCGCAGCCAGGCGTTCAGGTTGATACCGCGGCGGAAGGAGCAGAACCCGTGATCGGAAAGGACGAACAGCACGGTGTCCTTGTCGGCATGGCGGGCGGCCATTCCCACCAGGGTGTCCATGCGCTGATAGAGCTCTTCGATCGTCTTGCCGTATGCCTCGTTGCCGCTGCCCCCATCTCCGTGGAGGTAGCGGTAAAACATGTGCTGCACGCGATCGCTGGTATCGAAGACGCACGCTACCACGCCACGCCGCGTCTTTTCCAGGGCATTGCGGAACATGGCCTCGCGTTCGTTCATCAGCAGATAGGCCTGTTCCAGAAAGTCACGTTCGCTGATGACGCCCTCATTCAGCGCCCATGTGTCCTCGGCCATTCCTAATGTGGAATAGGTACCGATCAGTTTGGCCAAGTACGCCGCATAGTAAGAGGGATGGCTGATGGGCAGCGCAGGTTTTTCCGGATCGATCTGGACCGGCGAGACGTAGAGCGAAACGTGCGGCTCGGTCTGGGTCAACAGGAAACGAGCGATCCCGCCGACCTTAATGCCGATGCCGGCATTGAAGCTCAGCTTGATCCAGGGAGTATATTCGCCCGGCGTAAGAGGATAGGTTTCGTTTTGAATCTCCAGCCTTGGCGGACGCGAGTTCTCGCTGAGGAGGATGCGGAAAGGAATCTGCAGCGTACCGCCGCCTTCGAGCAAACTGTTTTCCGGCCCTTCGAGCGAGCCTTCCAACACGTTCCCGTTCCGTTTCAGCGGATAGCGGCTGCCGCTTTCGTAGGTGGCGACCTCGAGATTTGTCGAGAAGTGGGAAAAACTGCCCTGCGTCCCGCGCAGATCGGGGGTCGACATGGCCGAAAGCTGCCGGCCATTGAACTTATCGGGCGGAAAGGTGATCGGTACACGAATGATCGTTGAACCGATCTGCTGCTCACCGAGAAGCTTCCAAAAAGGCTGGCTCTTGCGGCGCATCTCCACGTTAGCGCGTGAGAGCGGAATGCGCAGGCGGCCCAGTTTGAGAATGCGCCTCGGCTTGTGCACCCGGGCGGAAGCCAATTCGGGCACATAAGTTTTGGTATTCCGATTCAAGAAATCGAAGATGTTGTGCTTGGCCGGATTTACACCGGTGGCGAAGGTAGACCAGGCGACCGGAGAAAGCGACGGAAAGGTGGTTCGCAGTCTTCGGTAAGCGCCGCTTTCCTTCAGCTTCGACAGGTTGGGCAGCCTTCCCTCGGCCATGAAGCGTTCGGTGAGCTTGGGATCGAGGCCATCGAGTCCGAGAAAGATCACCCGCTTCACCTGGGCGTTGCGAAAACCCTGACGGCGCCGCACCAGGCGCCAGGCCATGCGGAAGGGCCACAGTAGAAAAGACGCCGCACTTAACAGGAGGCCTGCCAACAAGCTCAGGAAGGAACCAAGGAAGGCAAAACCGGCACCCGGTCCCACATAGGCGAGAGTGACAGTGTCCGGATGGGCGCCGTTGTGGTGCGCATCGAACAGCGACCAGCTCAAGGCAGCAATGAGGATCAGAAGACTAAAAGCTTGACGAAAGACGCGGTTTTTCGAAAATCTGCTACGCAGATTCAGGCAGTAACACCGACATTTCATCGAAGCTTTCCTTCAAGGAACGGTACCTCCCAGACCTTTTCATGGTTGATGGGACCGTGACCGAAGTATCCTTCTTCGCCGAACAACTCGCCGTGATCGGCCGTGACCGTAATATACGTATTCTTGGGAACGATATCGAACAGCTCTTCGAATACCTTGTCGAGATACCGCACGGTCCCGATCTGGCGCTTGCGCAGCATTTCCAACTTTTCGCTATCGAAGAATTTCTCTGCCTTGGCGCGTTTCAGTTTACCGCCCACCACGTGGTCATCCAGATGTTTGAAAACACCGTGGACGCCGCTGATACGAGGCCATTGATCGGGAGGCTCATCGGGTAATGCGTAGGGATAATGTGTCTCTCCCACGTTCAGCAGATAAAACGACGGCTGATTGTTGGAGAACTTCATTTCCCGAAGCATGGCCCGCATATCATTGTGCTTGTCCATCAGCTTGTAACTATCCCAGCCGCTGTTGAGCACAGTGCGCGGGTTCAGGACCGGCAGCGAAACCATTGCGTTCGTGCGGTAGCCTAACGTGTCCTTAAGAAACGCCGGCAGGAACATGCGAGGAACGAGCGATTTGAACTCGATATTCTTCAGCCCGAGCCGCTCGTTGAATTGCAGGAACTCCTTCTTGTAATACTCGGACGCGTACACGTGTTTCGGACTCTTATGCGGCATGAGTCCGATGAGGAGATTGTAGTGCGACGGAGAGGTCCAGGAGGCGTATGACCAGCGTCTCTCGACTTTGCCAAGCTTCTTCAGAATGCGCGGCCGCGCGGCCATGAAAGAGTCATAGCGGCAACTGTCTAAGGTGATGAGGATGTAGTTATTGGGCGATCGAGTCATGTATGAGCTACGCTTCCGTTTATGCCTCGGCGAACGGCAATCGCGGGTGTTTGATCTGCGCCATTGTGAGCGCTACGAGGTAAGTGGAGGCACACCATTAACTCTGTGACGGGTCCGGGGCTAACGCCTGGATGAACTGAAATCCCGCGAGGCGTCTCCTGTTATTCTACTGCACGCAGCTTCTACTGTACGTACCCCAGCGACTTCAGACGCTGCAGGTCTTTACTGCTGACCGTCGTTTGTGTCGTCTTGAGCTTTGGAGCAGATCGGATGTGGTCCGCCAGAATTTTCCGCAGTTCCTGCACCGTTGCCGGCTGCGCCGCAGAGATGTCCGACTGCTCGTTAGGGTCCTTTGCAAGATCGAACAGTTGGGTTTGGCCTCTTGTGGAGACAACCAGCTTATGCGAACCGGAGATGACGGCGTACTCGGTTCGCTTCATCGTCGGCGCAACCGTGGAGAAGAAAGGCTCGAAAGAAGTGCTGAAAAGAGTGCGGTTGCCCGCTGTTGCAATTTCACGAAGATCCGTGCCTTGAACGCCGGAAACGGGAGGCAACGAGGTTGCAGACAAAATCGTTGGGAAAATGTCGATTTGACTCACATTGGTATCGATAACTCGCTTCTCGCCGGAATGCGGATACTTGACGATGAGAGGCACCCCAATCTGATCCTGGTAAACGCTCGAAGAATGCTCGAGCCGGTAGCGCTCGCCGAATGCTTCACCGTGATCCGAGGTGACGATGATGAGCGAATTATCGTAGATGCCCCGGTCTTTCAGTTGTTGGATGAACTGACCGATTCTTTCATCGAGCTGTGTGAGGCCGGCGTCGTATTGCGAAATCAGATGATCGCGCTCATGAGCGGTAGGTAATCGCCTGCGTGCGCGGACGGCGCGCGTCAAATCCTGCATCTCGAAATTGGTGAAATGCCGGTTCCTGCTCCCGTACCGGTCGCGGAATGCGGCGCCGGGCAGATAGGGCGTGTGCGTCTCCATGTAATTCAGGAAGAGGAAAAACGGGCGTTTTGCCTTGACGGCGGAACCGATCAGCCGAAGCGCTTCCCGATCCAGGTCGGCCGCAGTCCGTGTATCGCGGTCGAGGCTTGCAGTGTCCCATATATAGGAGAGCGCTCTGCGGAAGCTCTGAGAAAACTGTTCGCGCTTCTCGATGGCGGGAACCGGAAAGCGTGAGTCATAGTAGTCAAAGCCTTGGCTCAAGCCCCACTCGGGGGTCAGGTACCAGTGGTTCGCGGCGACCCCGAGCGTCGCGTATCCGCCTTTTTGCAGGAGCTCCACGAGCGTCCAGATCTCGTCCGGCAGAGGACGCCCGTGGGGAAGAACCGCCGGGGCATAGTGCGCGCCGTGCCACTTCGGATACAAGCCGGTGAACAGAGTGGCATGAGTGGCAAGCGTCATGTCGGAAACAGCGAAGCAGTGCGTGTATAAAGTCGCGCCGGCGGCTAATTTCTGAAGATTCGGCGCAGTCGGACGGCTATAGCCGTATAGCGAGAGATGGTCGGCCCTGACGGTATCCATCACAAGCAGAATCACGTTCGGGCCGGCGTTTCCGGCTGACTGCGCCATGACCGGAGCGCGGGGAGCCGGAGGAGCGGCGATAACAGTTGCCAGGGCGCTCGTCCCGATCAATGCAATCAGAGTGCAGGCCGCCAGCAGCGGTTTGAAATTACCGCCGGTGGCAAATGGCCGCCGGCGATACCAGATGGCGCCGGCAAGAATAACCAGGAATATGAGCCCTGCTCGCGCCAGATCGGCATGATTGGTGCTCAGAAGTTCACCGATTTTTCGCGAAAGCAAGATCAGACTAAGCGGCAGCGCCCCGGCAAATAACTGCAAGACGGAAAATCTCGGGGCGTAGAAAACTCCCAGTATCTGACCCAGCAACCAGACGAGAAGCAGGGCGACGGTCAGCGTAATCTTACGGCTTAAGACCAGGAAATGCGCGATCTGACTGACGGTGAGTGTCGCCGCGGCCAGGAATCCGAGGATGGCGGCTTTGTGGGGCGCAGCGGCGCGAACGAGAAGAGCGAGCACACACCCAATTAGGGCTCCGACAACGAGATACGAAGCCACCAACATGGCATTGATAGCCCAGAACTCGTGCGTGAGAATGGAATTTTCGCTGCTTACGCGGGGTATCGTGTAAAACACGTACTCCAAGATGCCGTAAATGCCCCAAATCGACGCGCCGCAAGCAATTCCGGCGGGGATAATGGCGGAACGTCTTGCTAATTTCGGCTCAGCGCGGGCGGTAACAACTGCCATTTGATTCAAGATACCAGCCAACCAAGTATAGAACTGCCAGGAGCTTGTGGAAAAAAAGCTTGTCAACACCTCGCGATGCAGGCGAAAACGCCTACTCCCACGAGCAATCAACAGTTTGCAACTGATGTGGAGTAGACCTACGGTCAACCGGCGACCGGCTGCGGCGGCGCGCCGGCCAACTGAGAGGTGGATTTGCGGTCGATCCGCAGGATGCCACGGTCGCAGAGGGCAGACAGAATGATCTCGACACTCTGCTCAGGAGAAATCATCGAGGAGTCGATGGTCACCTCCGGGGCAGCCGGCGCCTCGTAGGGATCCGAAATCCCGGTGAAGCGCGGGATTTCGCCGGCGAGCGCTTTCTTATACAAGCCCTTTGCGTCTCTCGAGATGAGAACGTCAAGCGGGCATTTCATATAGATCTCGAAGAAATTTGTCGCATTCGCCCTGATTTCGTCGCGCCCCTCGCGGTACGGCGAAATGGCGGCCACAATCGCAATCACTCCGTTGCGCGACAGCAGTTCGCAGACGAAACCGATGCGGCGGATGTTCTCCTCGCGGTCCTCCCTGGTGAATCCGAGGCCATGAGACAAGCGGGTTCTTACGACGTCGCCATCGAGCACTTCCACTTTCGCGCCCAACTCTCGCAGCCGCCGCGCGACAAGGCCGGAAACCGTGCTTTTACCGCTACCCGACATTCCGGTAAACCATAATGTGCACCCTTTGTGCATGAAGCGCTCCTATACTCCCATAGCAGAATCACCGCCGCGACGGAACGATTCCCCTCGCAGCCAGTTCTTGCATGATCAAGGCTGCCACACGGCCGGGGTCCTCAAAACGCGAGGCGTCGAAATCGATGAACCGGTTCGGTTCGATCAGGGAACCGGCGCGTTCGCGCTGCACTTCGTAAAGGAAGCCGGCCGAGCAGATCGTCACGAGTCCGGCGGCCAGGACGTTCTGTGCGAGGTCGAGCAGCACACTGCCATCGCTTTGGGCCGCTATGACGTGTGTGACATAACCACGCTGGAACAGCTCGCTTTCCACGGCATACGCCAGCTCCGCACCGCCATTCATCCAAATCAGAACGGGGGGATGTCCAATACGCGCCTGCCGCTCGGCATCGGATATGCGCGCGAGCGCGGCAGTGGCGGTGTCGTGTTCTGGAATAGCCCCGGGAACGCGAGGGTCACGGCCGGTAATCATGCCGCTCGCGACGGTAGCGTTCGAGACAAGATCCACCATTACGAAACTGCCGGTGGCGCGATTCCGCCCGTAATGATCGACAAACAAGGGGCTGTGGGTGTCGATCACCACGGCGCCGATTTCGTTCAGGTGCAGCTCGGTGGCGGGATGTTTCTCGAGCGTGTTGATGTTCACGCGATAACGGATGGAGCGCACCTGCGCCTTTACCATTTGCGTTGTGTGTTTGATCATGTATTGCCGCCGCAGGTCAAGCGGCTGATCTCCCATCCAAACCAGTCGCGCATCGATGCAGCGCGTCACGAGCGGGGGATGAGAGGGAGGCGCCAGCATGTTGCCGCGGCTGACATCCATCTCGTCCTCCAGGCAGACCGTCACAGACATGGGCGGAAACGCCTGCGACACTTCCCCATCGTAGGTTACGATCGATTTTACTCGTGAAGCGCGGCCCGACGGGAGGACCATAACCGGATCACCGGGCTTCAGAATGCCTGAGGCGACCTGCCCCGCATAACCGCGAAACTCCTGGTTGGGGCGCACCACCAACTGTACCGGGAAGCGCATCTCGGTCAGGTTTCGGTCGCTCGCGATGTGAACGGTTTCGAGATGGTGCAGGAGACTGGCGCCCTCGAACCATGGCATACGGTCGCTCTTGGAGACGACGTTATCTCCGTATAGAGCGCTGATGGGGATGAAGTAGAGATCAGGCACCTGGAGTTGCGCGGCGAAGTTGCGAAAGTCGGCGCAGATGCGCTCGAAAACATCCTCGCGATAATCGACCAGATCTATTTTGTTGACGGCGACGACGAGATGATGAATGCCCAGCAGAGACGCGATGAATGCATGCCGACGCGACTGCGGGAGGACACCTTTGCGCGCGTCAATCAGGATGATCGCCAGGTTGGCGGTTGAAGCGCCGGTCGCCATGTTGCGCGTGTACTGTTCGTGGCCGGGAGTATCGGCAATGATGAACTTTCGCCTGGGCGTGGCAAAGTAGCGGTAGGCGACATCGATGGTAATTCCCTGTTCGCGCTCGGCGCGAAGGCCATCGGTGAGCAGAGCGAAATCGATCGCGCCAGCGGACTCGTTCAGCGTCGCTTTCTTGACGGATGCCAACTGGTCCTCATAGACGCCCTTGGAGTCAAAGAGGAGCCGGCCGATCAGGGTAGATTTTCCGTCATCCACGCTGCCGGCTGTGATGAAACGAAGCAGATCTTTTTCTTCGTCGCGCCGCAAGAACTGGTCGATGCCGGTTATTACTTCTTCTGTTTTCGTCGCCACCTTAGAAATACCCCTCGCGCTTCTTGATCTCCATCGACCCTTCCTGGTCGAAGTCGATCACGCGGTTTTCGCGCTCGGAACGGCGGAACAGCATCATCTCCTCGATAATTTTCGGCACTGTGTCAGCTTCGGAAGGGATGGCGCCGGTACAGGGGCTGCAGCCGAGCGACCGCATCCTGCACATGACCTGCTGCCTGCTGTCTCCGGGCAGCAAAGGGATATCGCGTTCTACCGGAATCAGCATGGATCCGCGCACGAGCATCTCGCGTTTTTTGGCAAAGTATAGCGGCACAATCGGGATGTTTTCCAGGTGGATGTACTGCCAGACGTCCAGCTCCGTCCAGTTCGACAGCGGAAACACGCGGATGCTTTCGCCGGGGCTGAGCTTCGAATTAAAGAGGTTCCACAACTCGGGGCGCTGATTTTTTGGATCCCACTGGCCGTGCGCGTCACGGAAGGAATAGACGCGTTCTTTGGCACGGGACTTCTCCTCATCCCGCCTGGCTCCGCCGATCGCCGCGTCGAACTCTCCTTCAGCCAGCGCATCCAGCAGGGCCCGAGTCTTCAGCAGCCCGCAGCACTTTTGGGTACCCAGGTCGAAGGGATTGGCGCCGGCCTCGATCGCCGCCCGGTTGGTGTGTACGATCAGCCGCGCTCCGATATCGGCGCAGAACCGGTCGCGGAATTCGATCATCTCCCTGAACTTATAAGTGGTATCGATGTGCAGCAGGGGAAAAGGAATGCGGCCCGGATAAAAGGCTTTCTGCGCCAGGCGCACCATGACCGAGGAATCCTTGCCGATTGAGTAGAGCATGACGGGGCGCTGAAACTCAGCCGCCACCTCGCGCAGAATATAGATGCTCTCGGCTTCGAGCATCCGGAGGTGCGTTAACGTCAATCCGTCCATGATCCGATGGTACTCGCGGCGGTGCTCACTTTCTGCCACTTTTCACGCATTTCGTCGAGGAACCGGTAGTGGAGAGAAACGTTGCCGTCGATGCCTGTGCCGAGGCGGATAGAGGGCTTATTTTCGCCATGAAAATCCGAACCGCCGGTTTGGATGAGGTTCAGGCGGCGGCATAAACCGGCGTACTCGTCGCAATCCGGCGGCGTGTGCTCGCTATGGAAGACTTCGATCCCGGCCAAACCGAAACCGGCCAGGCGCTCGATCTCCTTTTCCAATTCGGCGCCGCGACGGGGCCAGCGAACCGGGTGGGCAAGCGACGGAAGGCCGCCGGCGGCGCGGATTCGTTCAATTCCTTCTTCGAGCGACGGCTCGTCTCTCTCGACCGAGGCTGCGGCGCCATCGGCAAGATATTTGTCGAACGCCTCCTGGGGGTTTGCCACGTATCCCTTCTCGAAAAGCACTTTTGCAAAGTGCGGGCGCCCTACCTGGTTCCGTCCGTAAATCTCAGCGTCAGCTAACGAGATCGCGACACCCAACTCCTGTAGCTTGCGAACCAAATCCAGATTTCTTTGACGCCGGCTGGCCTGCTGGTTTTCGAGCCACTTGCGAAATTCGGGCGACGGCGGCGATAACAGGAAATAGCCGAGCATGTGTACCGACGGTTCCCGCTTGCGATGTTCCGTGCGGCTAACGGGACGGGTACTCAACTCTACGGCGCAGATCAGCTCGAGACCGTGAGCGTCCGCTACGGGACGAGCGACATCATAGCCGGCCAGCGTATCGTGATCGGCGATGGCGAGCGCTTCAATGCCTTCCTCAAGGGCCTGGAGGACCAGGTCTCCGGGCTCGGTAGATCCGTCGGAACGGTTGGTGTGAACGTGCAGGTCGATCACGGCGACAATGCTCTCCAGCAAAGCTGCGCGCCCAAGCCCGCCAACCAGACCGAGAGTGCCATACGCAGCGGGCGGTTCGGCAGAATCGAGGAGAGCATAGAGCCGGTAAACGCGCCTAAGAGGCCGCCGATGATGAGCTTGCTCAGGATCGGCCAGTTGTAGTGACCGGCGGCAAGGTGGAGTCCGCCGCCGAAGATCGACAGGATCAATCCGAATACCATATCGGTGCCGACCACGACCGCCGGTTTGAGCGTGGTCAAGTTCAGGAGCGCGATGCCGCCCAAGGCTCCGGCACCGGCCGAAGAGAATCCGACTTCACCCCCGATCAAGGCTGCGAGCGCGGGAAGCCAGCGCGAGTGATCCGAGGACGGCGCGGTCAGGCGATTGCGAATGGACCGGTAGAGCGTGCCCAGAGAGACGGTGAAGATCGTGAGGCCGAGGAGCAGGAATATCCCTCGCTCATGATCGTGCATATTCAATTTGCTCAGCACAAAAACGCCGAGGAGCACGCCCGGGATACCGCCGGCGCAGAGAAGGCGCAAAACCCGATAATCGATTTGGCGGCGCCGCAGATAGATGGGGACGGCGACCAGTTTGATGGCCACGGCAAAGGTCAGTGCGGTTCCGACGGCAGCGGTGGGACTCAGGTGAAAAAAAAGGATAAGCACCGGCGCCGTGATGCTGCCCGCGCCAACGCCCGTTAAGCCGACAGCGGTAGCAATCAAGAAGCCAATCAGGAATTCCACTCGTAACCTTGCTTCCGGCGTGCAGCCGAGCAGCCGAATCATGATAGCAGGCGGAGGCAGCCGTTCGATCCGAGCGCGCGCCGGCAAAGGCAGCGGCCAATTTCGCTGTAGCGCGCCCCCGAGCTGTCAATCGCGCCGGTGGCCGGGACGCAAAATTGCGCAAGGTAAGTCGCTAATATCTCGCTTGTAATTTAGCGGGAACGGATGCATACTCCACTGAGAGAATAACGCGCGTATTCGCGCTACTCCGGAGGTTAGAGAACCGTGGATCTCTGGCCATTAGGTGTTTACGTGGCCCTTGTGCTCGGGCTGGTAGGAGCCATGTTAGGGCTTTCCTACGTGCTGGGCCAGCGGCATCGCGACCGCTCGACCGATTCTCCCTACGAATCCGGCATTCTTTCTGAAGGCTCCGCTCGCGTGCGCCTTTCGGCCAAGTTCTACCTGGTTGCAATGTTCTTTGTAATCTTCGATTTAGAAGCGGTTTTCCTGTTTGCGTGGGCGGTGGCGGTCCGGGAAACCGGCTGGACCGGATACGTCGAGGCATCCATTTTTATATTCGTTTTGCTGGCTGGTCTCGGCTACCTGTGGCGGGTGGGAGCGCTCGAATGGGGTTCCGGCCGGTTTAAGCGATTCAGGACATAGCGAGTCTATTATGCAGTGGTCAGTCAGCCGGGTTGACGCTTCTCCGCGCAGCGACGCTGTGTCCGAGCATCATCTCGAGACAGCGGTGCGCCGGTCCTTGATTCTTTCGAAGTTGGAGGATTTGATCGGCTGGAGCCGGAAGAACTCCATCTGGCCATTCCATTTTGGACTCTCCTGCTGTTTCGTCGAGATGGCGACCAGCATCACGAGCAAGTACGACATCTCCCGGTTTGGCGCCGAAGTGATTCGCGGAACACCGAGGGAGGCCGATTTGATGGTCATCGCCGGAACCGTTTTCATCAAGATGGCGCCCGTCATTCGCCGCCTCTATGAGCAGATGATGGAGCCGCGATGGGTGATCTCGATGGGCTCGTGCGCGAATTCGGGCGGCATGTATGACATCTACAGCGTCGTGCAGGGTGTGGATAAATTCCTGCCGGTAGATGTTTATGTGCCAGGCTGCCCGCCGCGGCCCGATGCGTTTCTCGAAGGAATTCTGTTGCTGAGAGAAGCCGTCGGAAAGGAAAAACGACCGCTTAGCTGGGTCATAGGTCCCCAGGGAGTGGAAAAAGCGCAGATGCCGGCCAGGCGCGAGGAAAAGCACGCGCACCGGCAAACATTAACTGTTCTGCAGACACCGGATCACGTGTAGAAATCAGGGATGATTTTTTATGGCGACGACGATCGTTGCCGGCGAAGAAATCCAGCAGGTGCTAGGCCCAACAGCAAGGGCTGAGTCAACCCGCGACTCCATTCCGACGTTCTGGTTGGACCGGAACGATATTCACGACGCGATCGCACGACTTCGGCACGAAATTCCGCAGCCGTTCCGTGTGCTCTACGATTTGACCGCCATCGACGAGCGTGCGCGCAGCGCCCGGAACGGTACCGGAAGCAGTGACTTTACCGTCGTGTACCATCTCTTCTCGTACGATCGCAATGGCTACATCCGGTTAAAAGCTGCATTAGACAACGACCGGCTCGCGCTGCCTTCCGTGGTAGACATTTACCCCGCGGCGAATTGGTACGAGCGTGAAGTCTGGGACATGTTTGGCATCGCTTTTGAAGGCCATCCGCATCTCGCCAGGATCCTGATGCCGCGCTCCTGGGAAGGGCATCCGCTCAGGAAAGACCATCCGGCGCGAGCTACCGAGATGGGCCCGTTCCGGCTTTCCGACGCCAAGCTGGATGCCGAACAGGAAGCCTTGCGGTTCCGTCCCGAAGAATGGGGACTCGAGCGGGGACGCGAGGACACGGATTTTCTCTTCCTGAACATAGGCCCGCAACATCCCGGAACGCATGGCGTTCTTCGCATCGTGCTCGAGCTGGATGGCGAGGAGATCGTAAACGCGATCCCGGATATCGGATTTCACCATCGCGGCGCCGAAAAAATGGGCGAGCGTCAGACCTGGCACACCTACATACCGTATACAGATCGCATCGATTACCTCGGCGGTGTGATGAACAATTTTGCTTATCTCACCGCCTTCGAAAAACTTGCCGGTATCGAAGTTCCGCCGCGCGCGCACATGATTCGGGTGATGATGTCGGAACTGTTCCGCATCATCAACCACCTGGTCTGGTACGGCACGTTTGCGCAAGATGTCGGGCAGATGTCGCCGGTGTTCTACACGTTTAACGACCGCGAAAAAGCGTTCGGCATCGTGGAAGCGGTTTGCGGCGGGCGCATGCATCCGAACTGGTTCCGCATTGGGGGTGTGGCGCAGGATCTACCGGAGGGGTGGGATCGATTGCTGCGGGATTTTGTCAATTACCTGCCGCGACGTCTCGACGAGTACGACCGCACGGTGATGCGGAACCGCCTGTTTCAGGCTCGCACGAAAGGTGTGGGCGCCTGCACGGTCGACGAAGCCATTGAATGGGGCGTGACGGGGCCCAACCTGAGAGCGTGCGGCTTTGCGTGGGACTTCCGTCGAAAACAGCCGTATGCGTGCTATGACCAGCTCGATTTCGAGATCCCGGCCGGCAAATCCGGGGATTGCTACGACCGCGCAGTCGTTCGAGTGGAGGAGATGCGGCAAAGTTTGCGCATCATCCGGCAGTGTATCGACAACATGCCGGGCGGCGCTTACAAGGCTGAGCATCCGCTCGCTACGCCTCCGCCCAGGCCGCGCACGATGCATGATATCGAGACGCTTATCAACCATTTCCTGGGTGTGAGCTGGGGGCCGGTTGCGCCGAAGGGAGAAGCATTGGGAGCAATTGAAGCGACCAAGGGTAATAACGGGTACTACCTGGTGAGCGATGGCGGCACTACTTCTTATCGAACACGGATCCGGGCTCCATCCTTCGCACACATGCAGATGCTGCCGCTGTTGTGCCGCGGGCTGATGATTCCGGATCTGCTGGCAATTCTCGGAAGCATGGATTATGTGTTGGCGGATATCGATCGCTGACGGAAACAGTTGGGGAGGAAAGTCTTGTTAACGGCTGAAGAGGAAAAGGAAATTAGAGACGAGCTGGCGAATTACCCGACCAGGCAGGCTGTCTGCATCGACGCCATGATGGTGGTGCAGCGGCATCGGGGATGGGTCTCGGACGAATCCATTCGCGATATAGCCGAACTGCTTGGAATGTCAACTGCTGATCTGGATGGCGTCGCTACTTTCTATAACCTGATTCGCCGCAAACCGGTGGCGCGACATGTGGCCCTGATCTGCGACAGCGTTAGCTGCTGGATCATGGGTTGCGAACGGGTGCGTGAACAATTGTGTGCCAGGCTGGGCACGACGCTCGGCGGATCCACGGCCGACGGGCGTTTTACATTGCTGCCCATTGTTTGCCTGGGAGCATGCGATCACGCACCCGTCATGCTGATCGACGGCGATCTGCATACAGACCTCGACGAGCACAGCATCGATCAGCTCATCGAAAAGTATATCTGAACGTTATGGAGAAACCGCTTACGAGTAAGCTCCGTCCCGATGGAACCGCGGTGGATATTGGCGCTTACGAGCGCGCCGGCGGATACCAAGGGTTGCGAAAGGCGCTCGAGTTGCAGCCGCAGGAAGTAACGGAAATCGTGAAGCGCTCGAACCTGCGCGGGCGCGGAGGCGCAGGCTTCCCCACGGGATTGAAGTGGAGCTTTGTACCGATGAAGGCCGATGCTCCCAGACCGAAGTACCTGGTCGCGAACGCAGATGAGATGGAGCCGGGCACGTTTAAAGATCGCGTGCTCATGGAGGGCGATCCTCATCAGCTCATTGAAGGAATGTTGGTTTCAGCGTACGCGATCCAGGCCGACATCGGCTACATTTTCCTGCGCGGAGAATATCGTGTTTCGGCGGAACGTCTTCGGACGGCTCTGGGAGAAGCGAGAGAGCGCGGTTATTTAGGCGGCAATATTCTGGGGTCGGGCTACAGCTTTGAGCTACATCTGCATATCAGCGCCGGCCGATATATCTGCGGTGAAGAAACGGCGCTGCTAAATGCATTGGAGGGCAAGCGCGCTCATCCACGCACCAAGCCGCCGTTTCCGCAGGTCTCCGGCCTGTGGGGCAAGCCAACGATTGTGCAAAATGTCGAAACGCTATGCAACGTGCACCATATTGTCCAGAACGGGCCTGAGTGGTTTCGCAGCCTCAGCCGGTCGGAAGACGGGGGCACGAAGCTATACGGCGTCAGCGGGAAAGTCAACCGGCCGGGATTATGGGAACTGCCGCTGGGCGTCACCATGCGGGAAATTCTCGAGGAGCACGCCGGTGGGATGCGCAATGGACTGCAATTCCGCGGCATTCTGCCCGGCGGCGCCTCGACCGATTTCCTGGTAGAGGAACATCTTGACGTTCCGATGGACTATATCCAGGTTCAAAAAGCAGGCAGCCGTCTAGGCACCGGAACCATGGTGGTTCTCGATGACAAGACATGTCCGGTTGGCATGGTGTGGAACCTCGAGCACTTTTTTGCGCAGGAATCCTGCGGCTGGTGCACTCCATGCTGGAGCGGCCTGGCCTGGACGGAAAAAATCCTGCTGGCGATGGAGCAGGGCACCGCTCAGAAAAACGATCTGGACGTTCTAAAGTTTCAGACCAGGTTTCTGGCGCCGGGAAATACCTTCTGTGCATTCGCTCCCGGAGCGGTCGAACCTCTACAGAGCGCGTTGAAATATTTCAACGACGACTTCCAGCGTCACGTCGATGAAAAACGCTGTCCGTGGAGGCAATAGGCGATGGCAACGATTTACGTCGAAAACGAGCCGCAGGCAGCCGACAGCAGTCAGAACCTGCTGCATGTGCTCTTGTCGCTGGGGTACGACGTGCCGTATTTCTGCTGGCACCCGGCGCTGGGATCGGTGGGCGCCTGCCGGCAATGCGCAGTGAAACAGTTCCGAGATGAGCACGATAAGGCCGGCAAGCTTGTCATGGCCTGCATGACTCCGGCGGCAGAGGGAACGCGCCTCTCGATCAAAGATCCGGAAGCAGCGGCATTTCGTGCGGCAGTTATCCAGGGGCTGATGGAGAACCATCCGCACGATTGTCCGGTATGCGACGAGGGCGGAGAGTGTCATCTGCAGGATATGACCGTTATGACCGGTCACAATGCGCGCGAGTACCGGTTCCCGAAGCGCACATTCCGAAATCAATACCTAGGTCCGTTGATCAATCACGAGATGAATCGCTGCATTCAATGCCAGCGCTGCGTCCGGTTCTATCGCGATTATGCAGGAGGCAACGATCTGAATGCCTTCCGGCTGCGCGATACGGTCTACTTCGGCAGGTTCGAGGACGGAGTTCTGGAAAACGAGTTCAGCGGCAACCTCGTCGAAATCTGCCCCACGGGCGTATTTACCGATGCTACATTGAAACGCCATTACACCAGGAAATGGGACCTGCAGATGGCGCCGTCGGTTTGTGTCCACTGCTCCGTCGGGTGCAACACAAGCATAGGCGAGCGGTACGGTGAACTGCGACGCGTCGTCAACCGCTACAACCATGAAGTAAACGGATATTTTCTTTGCGATCGCGGACGGTTCGGCTATGAATTCGTCAACAGCGACCAGCGCCTCCGGCAGTGTCTGGTAAACGGCCAGCCCTTGGAAGATAGCGAAGCTGCGGCGCACGTGCGAACAATACTGCGGGATGCGAACTGCATCGGCATCGGCTCCCCTCGCGCTTCGTTTGAAAGCAACTTTGCGCTGCGCCAATTTGTGGGAGCGGATCGCTTCTATGCGGGCGTTGCCGACGACGAATGGCAGGCCGAAGTTCGAGCGATCGACAACCTCAGAAAAGGGCCCGCGCGTGTTCCGTCGCTCGATGAAGTTGAGCACTGCGACGCCGTTTTCGTGCTGGGCGAGGACGTAACGAATGTAGCGCCCATACTGGCGCTGCGCTTGCGGCAATCGATGCGGCAGCAACTGCTCCGAAAGGCGAATCATGCCAACATCCCGCTGTGGCTGGATCACGCCGTTCGCGAACTGGTGCAGGATGAGAAGGGTCCGTTTTTTGTGGCGGCGCCGGTGGCAACCAAGCTTGACGAAGTTGCGACTGAGGTGATCCGCGCGGCCCCCGATGACTTAGCCCGGATTGGCTTCGCGATTGCGCATGCGATCGATAATGACGCTCCCGCAGTTTCGGACCTATCGGCGGAAATGAGCGCGCTGGCAGGCCGGATTGCGGCGGCACTGCGATCCGCTCAGTGTCCGCTGGTTGTCTCCGGCGTGGGCTGCCGCAGCGTGCGGGTGGTGGAAGCCGCGGCGCAAATCGCCTGGGCACTCTGCAAGACCGGGCAGCAGGGCAAGCTGGCCTATTGTTTTCCGGAATGCAATACAGCCGGGCTCGCGCTGATGGAACCTCTGCCGATGCGGGAAGCTTTTCGAGCGGTGCACGACGGCAAGGCCGACACGGTCATCGTTCTCGAAAACGATCTTTACGGCCGGGCGGAAACAGATACAGTCGATGCATTTTTCAGTGCAACGCGGCACATTGTTGCGCTCGACCAGATCGCAAACCGGACAACGGCCGCAGCCGAGGTCGTGTTACCCGCCGGAACGTTTGCCGAGACGGACGGGACATTCGTCAACTACGAAGGCAGGGCGCAACGCTTTTTCCAGGCGTTTGTTCCTTCCGGGGACGTGCGCGAAAGTTGGAGATGGCTGGGCGGCGACCTTCGTCCGGACCAGGGGGTTAACGGCTCCAGATTGCGAACGCTCGATGAAATCGTGCTCGCGATCGGAAAGAAAATACCTGCGCTGGCGGCGATCGGGCAGGCGGCGCCCGCGAAAAGCGGGTTCGGAAAAGTGGCACGCGAGCCGCACCGCTATAGCGGACGAACATCGATACTCGCCAACATTTCGGTTCATGAGCCGAAGCCGCCGGAAGATCCGGACTCGGCGCTGGCATTCTCGATGGAGTCCGGGCCTGCAGCGCCGCCGCCGCCGATGCGACCGTTCTTCTGGTCGCCAGGGTGGAACTCCATTCAATCGGTCAACAAGTTTCAGGACGAGCTCGGGGGTCACCTGCGAGGCGGCGACCCCGGCGTTCGCCTGATTGAGCCCTCGCAAGAGACCTGGTCCTATTTTTTCAACGTGCCAGACAGCTTCCGGGCTGAACCCGGCAATTGGCTGTTGTTGCCCGGCTTTCACATCTTCGGATCGGAGGAGTTGAGCCGGCACGCACCGGCAATCGCGCAATTGGAACCGCGTCCCTTCATTGTGCTGAATGCGGCGGAAGGTGCGCCGCTCGGGCTGAAATCGCAGGAACGGGCGCGGGTACGCACCGGCAATTCCATCCACGAATTCGTGGTTCTGCTGCGGCCGGATGTGCCTGCGGGCGTCGCCCTCGTCGCCGAGTTCACCGGCTATGTTTCGCCGGGGAAATGCAAGCTCCTTTTCGTGGACGTGGAAGCTGAGAAAGCTCCTATCGGACCGACCGTGGCGTATGGAGTCAGGCAATGATCAATCTTTATCCGCTCCTGATCATCGCAGTGGTTTTGTTCATCGTGCTGAATCTCGCAGCCGGGCTCATTTGGGTCGAGCGCCGCTTGCTCGCTCTTTGGCAGGACCGGTACGGACCCAACCGCGTCGGTCCGTTTGGCCTCGGCCAGGTGCTGGCCGATTCGGTGAAGCTGTTTACGAAGGAAGACTGGATTCCGCCATTTGCGGATAAACCGGTTTTTGTCCTTGCGCCGGCAATCATCGTTGCCACAGCATTGCTGTCGTTTGCGGTAATTCCACTCGCGCCCGGCTTTGTAGTCGCCGACCTGAACATCGGTCTTCTTTTCTTCCTGGCGATGTCGTCTTTGGGCGTTTACAGCGTGGTGCTGGCCGGCTGGGCATCGAATAACAAATATTCGTTGCTGGGAGGCATCCGGGCCTCGGCGCAGATGCTCAGCTATGAAGTCTTTATGGGCCTTTCGTTGCTCGGTGTCGTGGTTTTGAGCGGCTCATTTCGATTGACGGATATTGTCGAAGCGCAACGCGGCATGTGGTTTGTCGTTCCACAGTTTCTCGGGTTCGTCCTTTTCCTGATTGCCGGAGTTGCCGAAACGCGGCGTTTGCCTTTTGATCTGGCGGAAGCCGAAAGCGAGCTCATCGCAGGGTTCCACTCGGAATACTCAGGCATGAAATTCGGAATGTTTTTTGTCGGTGAATATATCGGAGTCATCCTCATTTCCGTCGTTATTTCTCTTCTTTACTTCGGCGGCTGGTTGGGTCCGGTGCTGCCGTCCGGGGCGTGGCTGGCCATTAAAACGCTTGCCTTTATCTGTTTATTTATTTTGTTGCGAGCGGCGCTACCCAGGCCGCGCTTCGACCAGTTGATGTTGTGGGGCTGGAAGTACCTGCTTCCGCTTGCCCTTATAAATTTGCTTGTAACAGGCGCCGTTGTACTGATGAAGCAATGATGCGGAGGAGCTAAAACGTGCTCAGTTTACTGCGGAGTTTATGGGAAGTTTTCCGGCATGCTTTTCATCCGCGGGAGACGATTCAATATCCGGAAGAGAAACCATATTTGGCGCCGCGCTACCGGGGTCGAATTATTCTGACACGCGATCCCGACGGCGGGGAACGATGCGTAGCTTGCAATCTGTGCGCCGTCGCGTGTCCGGTCGACTGTATTGCATTGCAGGCGACAGAGGACGAACACGGACGGCGCTACCCGGAGTTCTTCCGCATCAATTTTTCACGCTGCATCTTCTGCGGCTTCTGCGAAGAAGCATGTCCGACTTACGCGATTCAACTTACGCCGGACTTCGAGATGGCTGAATACAACCGGCAAAATCTCGTTTACGAGAAGGGCGACTTATTGGTGGACGGCCCCGGCAAGTATCCGGACTATAACTTCTGGCGAGTCGCCGGCGTGGCCATAGGCAACAAGGACAAAGGGCAGGCCGAAAGAGAAGATGCGCCGGTGGATCTTCACAGCCTGATGCCATGAGGTAACCCGATGCTGATCGTCTTTTACATATCAGCGGCGATCGCGGTGCTGGCAACGATGGTTGCCATTACGCGGCGCCACGCCGTGCATGCATTGCTCTATTTGATCGTGTCGCTGCTTGCGGTGGCTGTCGTTTTTTACGTGATAGGCGCGCCGTTCCTGGCCGCCCTCGAGCTGATCATCTATGCAGGCGCAATCATGGTGCTCTTTTTGTTTGTGGTCATGATGCTGAACATAGGCGAGAACGCGATGGAAGTGGAGACTATGTGGCTCAAACCAACGGTGTGGGCGTGGCCGGCCGCGCTCGCCACGTTCCTGGTCGCAGAACTTACTTATGTGGCGTTCAACGCCGGGCGGCCGGCGGGGCCGATGCACACGTTTACACCGAAAGAGATTGGAATCGCCCTATTCGGGCCGTACGCGATCGGAGTGGAACTCGCTTCCTTGCTTTTGCTGTCCGGGCTGGCAGGTGCGTACCACGTGGGAAGACGAGCGTCGAGAGAGGAGGAACAATACAGTGCCGGTTCCGATGGAAGACGTGCTGTATCTAGCGGTGAGCCTGTTCGCGCTGGGTCTGATCGGACTTCTGACGCGGCGTAACCTGATCTTCACCTTGATGTGCATCGAGGTGATGCTAAATGCAAGCGGCCTTGCGTTCGTTGCCGGGAGCTATCGATGGGGGCGGCCTGACGGCCAGATCATGTTCCTGTTCATTCTGGCCATGGCAGCGGCCGAGGTCTCTGTCGGTCTGGCGCTTTTTCTACAGTTCCACCGCCGGGCACCCGAGCTCGATTCAGACAGCGCCAGCCGAATGAGGGGATAAGATGCACGCACTACTCTGGATGATCCCGGCCTTCCCGCTTGCCAGCGCCGCAATTCTGGCGTTCTTCGGGAAACGGATTTCTCATCGCGCCGCCGCCTTCATCGGAACCGCATCAATCGGGCTTTCAGCGCTGGTTGCGATTTTCATGGCAGCCGGTTTCCTGCGCTCTACTCCGGACAGCCATGCCTGGGTCCAGACGCTGTGGACCTGGATGGGCGTTGGTGACTTCCGGCCCGAAATCGCGTTCTACTACGATCCGGTGGCGCTGATCATGACGCTTGTGATCACGTTCGTAGGCTTTCTCATTCACCTTTACTCGGTTGAATACATGCGCGGCGACGAAGGATTCTCCAGATTTTTTGCCTATATGAATCTGTTTGTCGCGGCGATGCTCATTCTCGTCCTGGCGAACAACCTGCTGGTTCTCTACGTGGGCTGGGAGGGCGTGGGACTATGCAGTTTTCTTCTTCTCGGGGTCTGGTATAAGGATCCGGCGAACGTGCGCGCCGCGAACAAAGCCTTCCTGGTTACACGTATCGGCGACACGGCATTCGCGATCGGGCTCTTTCTGCTGGCGACTCATCTGGGAACACTCGACATTCAGGAACTTATGCGGCGGGCGACAGCGCAATGGCCCGCCGGCAGCGGTATTGCGATTGCGGCGGCGGCGTTGCTGCTGGGAGGAGCGGTAGGTAAATCCGCACAATTACCGCTGCAAACATGGCTGCCCGACGCCATGGCGGGACCGACGCCCACAAGCGCGCTCATTCACGCCGCCACCATGGTTACTGCAGGGGTTTACCTGATCGCGCGCACGAATGTTTTATTCACGCTCGCGCCGCCGGTGCAGTTCGCCGTGGCGCTTATCGGCGGAGCAACCATGTTGATGGCCGCTTTCAGCGCCATCGCGCAACACGATATAAAGCGCGTACTGGCGTATTCGACGATGAGCCAGATCGGCTACATGTTTATGGCTCTGGGGCTGGGCGCGTGGTCGGCCGCGCTGTTCCATTTCATGACGCATGCCTTTTTCAAAGCACTGCTCTTTCTGGCCGCGGGAGTCGTGATCCAGGCGATGCATCACGAACAGGATATGTTCCGCATGGGAGGGCTGCGATTCGAGCTGCCGCTAGCCTTCTGGTCCTTTATCATCGGCGGCTCGGCGCTGGCCGGATTGCCGCTGATTACGGCCGGTTTTTTCAGCAAAGATCTGATTCTTTGGCAGGCGTGGGCGGGGCCTAACGGCAACGGGGGCTTCTGGATCGCCGGCCTGTTGGGCGCAATGCTGACATCGTTCTATACTTACCGGCTCATTCTGCTGGTGTTTTATGGCCCAGAAGAGCGCGAGGTTTCGCACAGACCCGGTTTCTGCGTCATCATTCCGCTGGTCACTCTATGCGCGCTCTCCATAGTGGGCGGGTACGTCGATACTCCGCCCGATTTCGGCGGAGCGCCGATCTTTTCCGATTTCCTGGGGAGTGTGCTTCCGGCCCTGAAGCAATTCCATGTCGGTCCCATAACCGAGCTCAGCACGGCCTTGTGCGCCAGCGCTTCCTTCGCGATCGGCTTCGGGTTTGCGTACATCTTGTATGCCCCATGGCGTCCGAGAACGCGTCGAGAAGACCCGCTGCTGAGACTCTGGCATGCCGGCTGGGGCGTCGACTGGCTATACGACCGGCTGTTTGTCATGCCGTTCCAGTTCCTGGTGCATCGAACCGGCTCGGATGTCATAGACGCTATCTACACAGGTATCGCGAAACTCGCGGACTCGGCGGCGCGCGCACTGCGTGTAACCCAAAACGGCCGCGTGCGCTGGTATGCGACCGGAATTGCCGCAGGTTTCGTCGTGCTGTTTGGAATTGCGATCTTCGTTCGCTGATTGAGGGCCGACATGGTACTGCTGTGGCTTGTTCTCATCCCGCTGATCGGGGGCATTCTGTGCTTAACGGCAGGGCGCGGCAACGCGCGAGCGCCACGCTGGATCGCGATCGCCGCTATCAGCCTCGATCTGATGCTTACCGCCACTTTGTGGGCCGGAACGCCAGGATCAGGATGGTGGCGCCAATTCGACCGGAGTTGGATTCCCGAGTTCGGTATCCGTTTTCATCTTGCGCTCGACGGCTTCAGCCTCTCGCTGCTGCTGCTGACATTTTTCCTCGGCTTGATGTCGATACTCGCATCCTGGAACGAAATCACGGAACGGGTTGCTTTCTTTCATTTCAACCTGCTCTGGGTGCTGGCCGGGATCGCCGGTGTCTTTCTGTCAGTAGATCTGTTTCTTTTCTACCTGTTTTGGGAACTGATGCTTGTGCCCATGTACTTCCTGATCGGGATCTGGGGACACGGCCGAAAGATCTATGCCGCAATCAAGTTCTTCCTGTTCACTCAGATCAGCGGACTCCTGATGCTTGCGGCAATCGTGGCCCTGGCCATTCTGTATCAGCAGAAATCGGGCAGCTACAGCTTTGAATTGGATGCGCTACGGAACCTGCCGCTGTCGCCGGGGGCGGGCCGCATTCTGATGCTGGGCTTCTTTGCGGCTTTTGCCGTGAAACTTCCGGCCATACCGTTCCACACCTGGCTACCCGATGCGCATACAGAAGCGCCGACAGCAGGCAGCGTTGTTCTCGCGGGATTGCTCTTAAAAACCGGCGCTTACGGATTGATCCGTTTTGTGCTTCCGTTATTCCCGGATGCGGCAGGCGAGTTCGCCCCCGCCATGATGGCGCTCGGCGTCGCCGGCGTGCTGTACGGCGCATTCATGGCTGTCGCGCAGAGCGATCTCAAGCGGCTGATCGCTTACACCAGCGTGAGCCATATGGGCTTCGTGCTGATCGGTATCTTTGCCGGGAATCCAACTGCTCTGACCGGCGCATTCATCCAGATGATCAGTCATGGCATCAGCACGGGGGCTCTGTTCATAATCGCCGGAGCACTGCAGCAGCGCATGCACACGCGGGAGATTGCGCGCATGGGGGGATTGTGGCAAACCGTCCCCGCTTTGAGCGGCGCGGCGTTCTTCTTCATCATGGCGTCGGTAGGCCTTCCCGGGCTTGGCGATTTTGTCGGCGAATTTCTCGTCCTGCTGGGCACATTTCAAACCCATGCGGTTGTGGCCACACTGGCAACCGTGGGCATCATTGTCGCCACGCTCTACGGGTTGCGCCTGACCGCCAAAGTTTTTCAAGGACCGAACTCACGCGACTGGGTGCTTCCAGACCTCTTCCCGCGAGAATGGGTGGTCGCCGTGTGCATGATGGCCGGTCTCTTATGGCTCGGCCTCTATCCACAATCTTTTATCGACATGTTCAAAGCGGTGGTTCAACAGCCGGTACAGGCAGCCTCGTCTGTCGATCTGGCCAGGAGATGAATGAATGACACGTTCAGCCGTCACAGCTTTGCTGCCTTTGATAATCCTCGCGTTGACGTCGATTGCGGTCATGCTGGCGATTGCAGTAAGGAGAAGCCATCGCGCAGCCGTGATCATTTCGCTGGCAGGACTCGTCGCGGCATTTGTCAGCCTTTGGCCCGCATCGTCGGTTGCGCCTGTTCCGATCATGTCGCTGCTGATCATCGACCGTTATGCGCTGGTCTACATGGGCGTGGTACTTGCTGCGAGCACTGCGCTAATCCTGCTCTCGCACACCTACCTGGCGGCCCGCTCCGAGCACAAGGAAGAATTTTACCTGCTCCTTCTTCTTGCGACCACAGGCTCAATGGCCCTGGCAGCCAGCAGTCACATGGTCTCGGTATTTTTGTCGTTGGAGCTTTTGAGCATTTCACTCTATGCGCTTATCGCCTATCCGCGGAGCGAACCGCTAGCGCTCGAAGCGGGGATCAAGTACTTAGTTCTCGCTGCGTCTTCATCCGCGTTTCTGCTCTTTGGTTTTGCGGTTATGTTTGTTGCCGAAGGAAATATGGATTTCAGACCGGTATCCGCGACGGTCACGGCCGGCACGACGCCCCTCGCGTACCTGGCTGGAGTTGTGCTCGTTATTACCGGTATCGGCTTCAAGCTGGCTGTTGTGCCCTTTCATCTTTGGACGCCGGATGTCTACCAGGGCGCGCCGCTGCCGGTTACGGCTTTCGTGGCGACGGTTTCAAAAGGCGGCGTCTTTGCTTTTCTATTGCGCTGGTTGCAGTGGAGAAGTGCAGACGACAAGGCGCTGGTCATAATCCTGACGATCCTTGCCATCGCTTCCATGCTGGCGGGCAATCTTCTTGCGCTCCGGCAAACCAATATCAAAAGGCTCCTTGCCTATTCATCGATTGCACACATGGGGTATTTCCTGGTAGCGGTGATCGCGGGCGGAAGTCTCGGCAGGGCGGCGGCGACCTATTATTTTGCGGCTTATGTCGTGACGATTCTGGGCGCCTTCGGATGCCTGCTGGCCCTCAGCGACTCCAACCGAGAGGCTGAAAGCTTCGACGACATTCGTGGGCTATTCTGGCGATCTCCGGTTCTTGCTTCCGTCTTCACCGCTATGCTGCTCTCGCTCGCGGGGATTCCGCTGACGGCCGGTTTCCTGGGAAAATTTTACGTTTTCACAGCGGGAACGTCAGCGGCAACCTGGGCGCTCATTACCATCCTGATTGTCAGCAGCACCATCGGTCTGGTGTATTATCTGCGGATAATTGTCGCCATGTTTAGCGAGCTTGAGCGGGGAGAGAGCACGAGCAGTCGGACCACGCCTGGTGTGCTGGCGGAACTTAGCCTGGCAGTCCTGACATTGGCGCTATTCGTTCTCGGTGTGTATCCAGGACCTCTCTGGCACGCGATAAGAACTGCGGCGGCATTTTAAGACACGCGCACTCCGGCGCGGCACGCTCTTAGCAGAGGCGCTCACTTATGCGCAAAGGTCGCCGACGATGTAATGCTCCAGTTGCGCGATAGTCGCGTCCTGCGATGTGACGATCCAGTTCACAAGATCACCGATGGACAGAACGCCGGCAACCATTCCTTTCGAATCAATAACGGGGAGGTGCCGGAAATGGTTCTCCGTCATGACTCGCATGGCCTCATCCACGGTGGTATTACAGCGTATCGAGATCGGATTGGGAGTCATGATCTCCCGTACAAACGTATCTTTTGATGAGCGGCCCATCAAAATCACTTTGCGGGCATAGTCTCGTTCGGAAATCACTCCGACGAGGCGGCCGTCATCTACAACCAACAACGCACCCACATGCTTGTCCGCCATCAACTCTATAGCGGAGTAAACAGTTGCGTCGGATGACAATGAAAAAATGTCGCCTCCCTTTTGGCGAAGCAACATCGAAACAGGGTCATATACCTTCATGTCACCTCCAGGTAGCCTGTACCACATCAATAAGGACAACCGGAGCCACATCCACGGTAAGAGCTTACGCTCTGTGACAATCGGCGCGGGACACAGCGTTCAAAGAACTGATCCGTCGGTGAAATCGACCGGGTTCAGCCGGACGACAGACGGTACTTCGAAAACAGTATATGCCTTATTTTTGAGGGACTCAAGGGCAAATTCATGCCAGTACCGGCAGTTCCGAACCGTCATTTTTCGCTGGAGTTCCAGGCTAATGCCTCGTCGATACTGGAACAAAGCACGCGAGTCTGTTCTACTGCGTCGAACGTCTGCAAGAACCACTCGTTTGCTTTCCAGGGGCCGGCCGGAATCTGAAGAAAGCGTAGAAGGGCCTGATCGACCTGGTCGGGAGTATCTTCCGGATAGATACATACATTCGGTACGCCACACCGCTGCAGGATGTCCTCAATCGGGGAACCCCGGAGAATGAAGGCCAGTATAGGGCGGCCGATGCCGATGTACTCATAGAGCTTGCCCGGAACCTGGGTCAGGGATTGCGGCTGTACGAGGAACAAGCCATCGGCTTCGCGAGCCATTTGAACCGCGTGATGGCGCGGAACTGTCGTGCGGGTCACTTCGAGCCAACCCTGTCGCTCTGCTGACAGGGCAGTGTCGATGGGTAGGAGCGATCCCTCATCGGTTGCGCCTACAAAACGCAGGACGATGGAATCGGCCGCAAGACGATTCGTGCGAATCAGCCTGTCCAGAGACGGCAAGACGGGGCCTGTGTGGCGCCCGCCATACATGGTGCCGGTATGAATCAGAACCTTTCGGGTGTGAGGCGGTAAAGCCGGAGCCGCCAGATTATCGGAGCCGTCAAAACCGTTCCAGATCACTTGTATTCTGCCGGCGGCCCTGGGGAAGCGAGCTTTCCATTCTTCGGCAGCGGCATCGGTATTCGCGATAACGATGGTGGGTTCCTCAATTATTTTCTGTTCGATCTGAGTTCCGATCGAAATCCGCAACCTTCTGGCTACCGTCTTCTTGCCCGGACTGTGGTAAAGGTCGCGGAAGCAAGGATCACGAAAGTCTGCCACCCAGCAGAGAGGATGTCTTCGCACGACCTGAAGTGCGGCCAGATGGGTCCCGAGCGGCGGAAACGTAGAATATAGCGCGACGCGGCCCTCAATATTTCTGTTCAGCTGGGACTCGCAAAAACGCGCCACTCGCCTGGACCATGCCATACCGTTCTGGCCGGGTACAAGGAGCCGGCGGATCGCGCGTTCGGCGTGCCAGGCCGTGGACCGGTGCTTAGCGAGAAAAGGATCGGGCACATAATGAACATTCTCAAGCTTGCGCGCGGGATCCTGGGGCGACGCCGTGACGACCACCGGAGTCCACCCAAACCGCTGGAGGTATTTGTAAAAGCGGAACGGGCGGGCAGCGCCGATCGCATTTTCCGGCGGAAAATGATAGGCGATCATCAAGAGTATCTTCAGCGGAAGATCCTTGGCGGCATGACAGACCGAGTGGAATTCAATTCTTTCCGAGCAAACGTGTCAGCCGGGCGCTGAAGCGGGAGGCGAGCTCGTCCGCAGCAATCTTCAGATTCAGCGCTTGCCGGTTGACAGATTGAAGCGCAGCATGTTGCGGGGCCCGTTCGAAGGCATGGATGTAGTTCGTCTTGTTGCCGAAGCCGAGAATACGCCGGTCTTCTTCGTCGAGCGCGCCGAGAAATGCGGGATTGAGCAAGAGCGGGTGATAGCGGTAGTAACTGATATCTTCACGCTGCAGAGGCACTGCCGGATCATGGTAGTTAAAAAAGACTGCGTTACGCGCCTCCAGAATGGGGAAGCCTTGTCCATGAATCCCCGACGTGTCAAACAGAAAAGCTGTCCCCGCCGGGCCGACCACCGTCACAATCTGCGAAGAATCCAAGGCGTCAATCTCCCGATTGGTCCAGCCTTTGGGGTGCTGTTTGCCGTGAGTACCTTTGATGTAGTTGAATGCTCCACTTCTTACATCCGATAGATAGAGACCCAGTTTTGCTTCCCGCGGGATATAGGAAACCCGCGACTGATCGTACCAGGCATCACCATGCCAGCCGTGGAACATCCGGCGTGTCGGCATAGATTTCCAGCCCTTCGCTTCCACCAGTTCGAAACGCTCTCCCAAATAGTCCCGCAGGGTTTGTTTGACAAAGGGATGAAGAGCCACATCGACAAATCCTTGCTCGATTAGCAAAACATCCTGAACCATATGGCGATGCCGCTCGGTTTTCTCGTAGCCGTCGAAATTATTCCAGCGCAGCCGGCGCAGACGGGATTCGAAGGCCTCCTGCATTCTGACGAGCGTGTCGCCACGGACCAATTCGGGGAGAATAGCAATGCCGTCATTTTCCAGTTGCTCCAGGAGGCAGCGACTCATAGTGTGGCGATCGCGCCGACGCTGAACGTTTTGGCGCGCCAGTTTAGTATACCCAGTGCCGGAGCGGTGTGGCGCGATCTTTTAACCAGCGGCCAAAAAGGAGCGTTGAGTTACAGGGCAAGGCGTGATAGCGTAGTCGAGGCGCGAAGCGGTGATCGGGGAGGAGGTCGCGCATCTGGAACCCAACTACTCTTTCGAAGACGCCTCCGGCTTTGCTGTCAAGCGGCGGAGGTATTCGAGAGAGGTTTCTTTAAGCAGCGCAATCGGAATGGCAAAAAACGCGCGTGTGGCGGTTTTCATATTCAACCTTACGCCTGGCCGGCTGGGCGGAATTGAAATCCATACACGCGAGGTCGTCAGACGAATGGGTGAGCAAGGTTGGCGAGCCATCCTCTGTTTTTGCCAGGCGCCTTCGCCGGAGGTCCTGCAGTACTTGTCCCTCCCGAACGTCACGCTGGAAGCGCTTCCGAATGCCCGGCAAACCAGTCAGCAATTGGGACGCATCTTACGGCGTTATCGGCCATCACTGCTGCATCTCCATTTCACGCCGCTTATAGCGTTTACCGCATGGATCGCCCGGCTGAGCGGCGTGAAGCGAATCGTTTACACAGATCATCTTTCTCGTCCGGAAGGCTATCAGCCAAAACCCGCGCCGCTGTGGAAGCGCGTCATAGCAAAGTTCCTGACTTATCCGATCTCAGCCGTGATCGGAGTCAGTAATTTCAATTGCCGCGTTCTTTCCCTTTCGGGTTTCGTATCGCCTGCTCGTGTGCATCGGATTTACAACAGCACGGATCTGGCTCGAAGCTGCACCGCGAAGACGTCGGGCGAAAACTTTCGCCGGCGCTATAACATTCCGCTGGACCGGATTCTCGTTACACAAGTATCCTGGATCATTCCGCAAAAAGGAATCTCAGACGTACTCGAAGCCGCGGTTGCCGCTTTAAGCGAGGCGCCGGCACTGCATTTCGCTTTCGTGGGCGAAGGAGACTCTCGCGCCGAATATGAACGGCGCGCCATAGAGGCAGGGATCTCGGGTCACGTGACATGGACCGGCCCGGTGTGCGATCCGATCGGTGAGGGCGTGTTCGCGGCAACCGACATTTCCTGTCAGGCGTCTCGCTGGCAAGAGGCCTTCGGCCTGGCAATCGCCGAAGCAATGGGATCGGGAAAGCCCGTAGTTGCGACACGTGTGGGCGCCATACCGGAACTGGTTCTGGACGGCGAGACAGGTTTCCTGGTTCCTCCTCGGGACGCAGCCGCTTTAGCGGAGAAAATCGTTCTTTTGGCTCGCGATCGGGCGCTGCGACAGCGACTGGGGCAAGCGGGACGCCGGCGCGCAGAGCAAGAATTTGACATCCACAAAAACGTTGGAGTTCTGCTCGATTTCTACCGGCTGAGCTGAGTTTTGAGATGCAGGCGTAAACGCCTACTCCACGGTGAATGGGGCGATTTCAGGCTCGTTGCCGGCTTACCTTCTTTCTGTGTTGCTTTCTCATCTCGCTACCTTTCAGTGCGCCGGCACTGCCATATCTCGCGCACCTCCCGTATTGGGCCGTCCCCGAGCGACAGGCAGTTTTCGAGGCGTGCCGTCCGGCTGTTCGCGCAAAGCTGAAAGATTGGCCTTTATTGCAGACAGTGGCTTGGCTTAATTCGTCAAACCGTTTGTGCGAAAAACGGCGCGCCACCTGCTCCTGCGTTCCCCAGAAACAGGTGCTGCATGAGTCCGCTTTGTTTGCGTGCGCGAATACCTAACGACGCAGATAATCGTCGGTCTTGTTCAGCCAGTCCTGGCGCGGCGGCGTGAAGAGATCGACGCCGACGGTATCCTCGAGCGCGGTTGCCGTGTGCGGCGCATTCGGTGGAATGCAGAGAAATTCCCCGGCACGCATGGTGAATTCTTCGCCGCTGACCACAAAGTGCAGCAGGCCCGATTCGATATAGCTGATCTGCTCGTTGTGATGCTGGTGCATCGGCACGACGCATCCCTTCTTCAGCAGAACGCGCGCCACCATCACTTGATCGCCGACCACAATCTGACGCGCAAACAGCGGATTCAGCGTCTCCACCGGGAGCTGGTCCCATTGAATATGTTTCGCTTTCGCTTCGCTCATTTAAAGTCCCTTGTACATACCGCCATCCACAAGGATAGTTTGCCCGGTAATGAAAGAGGCGCGCTCGGAAGCGAGCCACACGATCGTTTCCGCTATCTCTTCGGGACGGCCCAGGCGTTCGAGCGGAATCTGCTTCGTCCAGACCTTTTCAATTTGCTCGGGAGTCTGGCCGGTCTCCGCGGCGCGTTTCGCAGTGAGTTCCTTGATGCGGTCCGTTGCGACGTAGCCTGGCGCCACGTTGTTCACGAGAATACCGTCTTTGCCGAAATCCGTAGCCAGGCTGCGCACCAGTCCCATAACGCCTGTGCGAATTGCGTTCGAAAGCACAAGATCGGGCTGCGGCTGGCGCACGGTAATCGAGCTGATGGTGATGATACGGCCCCAACGCTGTTTCTGCATGTGTGGGATCACGGCACGCGCAAGCGTCACCGCGCTGTGCAGGTTCAAAGCAAATGCCCGGTACCAGTCATCATCCGTCGTGTCCAGAAATTGTTTGGGTGGCGGGCCGCCGGCATTAGCAACCGCAATATCGATCCGCTCGAAACGCCGCGCGGTGCTGGCGGTAAATCGTTCTACCGCGCTCGTATCGCTTACATCGAGTGCCTCTGTGTAAACTTCAACCCTGAATTTCTTCTGTACTTCAGATGCAAGCTGTGCGAGCGTCTGCGTATTTCGCGCACATAGGGCGAGATGCGCGCCCTCGCCGGCGAACGCAAGCGCGGTCGCGCGTCCCATACCCTGGCTTGCCCCGGCGATCAGTGCGATTCGATTTTTCAGCCCCGTTTCCATACTCTTGCGGTTTCCCGGATGCGATTGACGGCTTCGGTCAGGTTTTCAAACGAATTGGCGTAGCTGAAGCGCAGGTAGCCTTCTCCATATCGGCCAAATGCCGCGCCGTCGAGACAGGCCACGCCGGCCTGTTCGAGTAGAACGGTTTCTACTTCCCCGGATGACAAACCAGTCCCTTCCACATTGACGAAGGCGTAAAACGCGCCGCTCGGCATGGGACAGCGAAAGCCGGGAATTTCGTCTAGCGCCGGACAGAACATATCGCGTCGGCGGCGGAAT